>DASSCH010000103.1:0-7810 GCA_035697905.1 Nitrososphaeraceae archaeon | reverse complement strand
AAGCCGGACCGTTCTTCCTTAGTTACTCTTGCTAAGTTTCGTCTTATTTTTTCTGAAAGGTCTTTATCACGGCTATAGACATACCACAGATTATGAGCACCCCTCAAGCAGGTCAGTCTTTCTATCACTTCATTTGAAATTCGTGTGTAGTGCCTATTCATTATCTCAGTGTTTACATCCTCCCAAGAAGGAGACCTCCACCGTGCAATGAGTTCGAAGCCGTGGCCTTCGTACTCGGCAGCTAAACTTAGACCCTGATCTAGCGTGGTAACTATAACCTGAGTACGTTTTGAAATTTCGTCTCGAAAGTCTGTGCCTGGTTCCATCCAACCTATGAAGACAATATCAAAATCGTGATCCAATCCCCACTTTGGATCCCAGATCTTGATGTACTGCGGAACATGCATTCCCATACAATAGAAGATACTAGGATCTAATTCCATGCCTATTGCGTCTGGAATATAGTTCCTTACCTTCGTAAGGAATTCACCACGGCCACATCCTACGTCCAAATAAGAAGGATCCTGGGCAACTGTTTTTGCTATTGTAACAATCCGTTTCACGTCAATTTTGCGATAGACGAAAAAAGTGCCACTAAAAAATGGAAAGCTAAATCTCTCATGGTAAGGGGAAATGGCCCGTGTCCTGAAATCCGACAATGTTTGAATGGCGGTAAGGATCTGCTCTTCACTGTAGGGCATATTGAGGGTTTCTCCCGACAGATAAGAGCTATCTACAGAAATATCAACATTAAGGTTAGCCAATTAATTCCAGATCCGACATCCCGGTGAGAACTTTAAAATTTCTAGTGTGCAACGCAAGGTGTTAATAAGGCATTTGAGATTTGCCACCTATCTATATGGATCTCAAAGAACGTCTCAGTTTAGTTACTCGAGAGCCTACAGAGGAAATCGTTACAAAGGATGAGTTATCTAATCTATTCCTCAATGTCTCTGTTCCTAAACATTACATTGGCATAGAAATTTCAGGATTATTACATCTTGGGAGTCTCATACTTACGGGTTTCAAAATAAATGACTTCATAAGGGCGGGCGTCGAATGTACCCTATTTCTCGCTGATTGGCATACATATATCAATAACAAACTGGGAGGGGACTGGGGTAAAATAAACCATCTATCCGAGTATTATGCTGAGGCATTCAAGCTCGTTTGCCCTGGTCTGAAAATAGTTTTGGGGAGCAAAATGTATCGTGAAAGAGGTTACGAATATTGGAATGATCTCATATTATTTGGTAAGCACCTGACTCTTGCTAGGACTATGAGGTCACTCACGATCATGGGGAGAACAAAAAAAGATAGTCTAGACTTTTCCCAGTTGCTTTATCCATCCATGCAGTCGATAGATATAAGGTCATTAGGATCAGACATTGTTCACGCAGGGATGGATCAAAGGAAGATACACATGTTAGTTAGGGAAATCTTTCCAAAATTAGGCTGGAAAACACCAGTAGCGGTTCACCATCATTTGCTTCCGGGATTGTCCGAACCTAGCCAAGTGGATAAACATGATACTGCAGTTGGGAACAGGAAGCTAGGAAGTAAGATGAGCAAGAGCAACCCAAGTGGCAGCATACTTGTACATGACGACGTTGAGACCATTAACCACAAGATTGGCATGGCGTACTGTCCGGCAGGGATTTTTAAGAATAATCCAGTACTAGAGTTAGTTCGGTACGTTATTCTTCATGATTTCACCGAATTTGAAGTAGAACGGGCCTCGAAATATGGCGGTACGATATCGTACAGCAATTACACTCAAATAGAAAATGATTTCGAGAACAGGCATCTTCACCCTGCTGATCTTAAACGGGCCGTTTCCATCTACTTAAATAAAATAGTAGATCCGGTAAGACAGCATTTCAAGGGACGAGAACCGGAATTAGACAATTAGTCACGTCGCCGCCCACCGTCAGTAAGCCAAAACATACAAATGGTTGTATCATGTATTCACTGGCGGATCATGAACCAACTCATATTTTGATTTGTACCCTCTTGGGTTTATCATCAGATGTCGATATCTGAAGGTTGAAGTATTACCTATGATGACAGTTGTTATCATACCCATAATTTGCTGATTTTCAGGTTCAAGCAATCCTTGCAAATCAGTAATTACAACGGTTTGGCTTTCTCGATAGGCACCTTTTATTACGGCTACTGGCGTCTTCGGACTTCTGTACTTTAAGAATATTTCTCGGGTGTCTCTTAATTGGTGGATCCTCCTCTTGCTAGTTGGGTTATAAATGACAGTCACAAAATCTCCTCTTGCTGCGGCTTCAACTCTTTTTACTATAATTTCCCAAGGAACAAGAAGGTCGCTCATACTCACTACCGCAAAGTCAGTCATTAAAGGAGAGCCAACCAACGCCGCGCAGGAATTCAAAGAAGAAACCCCGGGTACGCATTCTACATAGATGCCATTATCTCGCTCCCAGTTTCGCTCAGCTAGAATTTCATAGACGAGGCCTATCATGCCATAGATTCCAGGATCGCCTGATGATACAAGGGACACTTTCTTACCCTCTTCTGCAGTCCTAATTGCCTGATTTGCCCGATCAACTTCTTGAGTCATTGGATATCGGTGAATCTCCTTACCGACAATTAGATCCTCAATTAAGCTGATATAAGTGTCATAACCGATTACAACTTCGCTCATTGTGATAACTTCTTTCGCACGATAGGTCATTTGGTTATGATCTCCAGGACCTATCCCTACGACGAACAGCTGGCCTCTCACCATGCTCAATTTCTAATCAACATAATAATTTATCCTTTGCTCGAAAGGCGATTGAAAAAATGTGAGAAGAAATAGTATCAGGAGTTGCTGAGCGCGAATTCGCTATGTATTGTTCTAACTACTTCTTCGCAATCGATGTCGTTCACTACGAAAGCGAGATTCAATTCAGAAGATCCTTGTGTTATCATAATCACGTTGATATTCTTATGGCCAACAGCACCAAATACCCTTGCTGCCACCCCCTTAACACCTCGCATACCTGAACCTACGACAGCTATGACTGCAACATCTTCTTTCACATCAATTTTCTTGATCACCCTGCCAAGCAGTGACAATTCCAGGGTACTTGTTGCCTTCTGAAGGACTTCTTTTTTAACAACCATTGAAATACTTGATTCGGATGGGCTTTGGGAAATCATCATAATGTTTACTTTATTTTTGGCCAGAGTATCGAAGATTTTGCCAGCAGTCCCTGGCGCACCAACCATTCCCACCCCACTGACGTCTATCAAGGCCGTGTGTCGAATAGTGCTTATCGCTTTGACTATTTTGTGGGAATCTTTGCTGGGATTATTAACTACTAACGTGCCATCATGATCTATCTTCATGAAATTTCTAATCCTCATCGGGATGTTGGACTCAATAGCCGGCTCTAACGCTCTTGGATGCATATATTTAGCGCCAAACAGTGCCATTTCTAACGCTTCCGCAAATGACGCTTCTCTTATAACTCTTGCATCGCTGACAATTTTCGGATCAGCCGTCATCAGCCCATCTACGTCACTCAATAACCAGACCTCGTCTGCTCTGGAACCTGCAGCTATTATCGTTGCTGAATAGTCAGAGCCTCCTCTACCGATGGTAGTTATATTGCCAAATTGGTCGGCTCCAATGAAGCCAGTGATCACAGGTATGATTTTCTTAGCTAGCAATGGCTTCAGCCTGTGGGAAACCTTCAGTTTAGTAGTATCCATCAACGGGAGTGCTTCCCCAAAATTGGAATCAGTTACTATCCCTGCATCATTGCCCACTAGAAATTCGGAACTTCCTCCAATATCCTTAATCGCGACGGACACAATAAAGGTTGAAAGCCTTTCCCCAAATGATAGCAAGTAATCGAGCATCTTTGGAGTAACTTCTTTCATAGGCAACATTCCATTTAGAACTTTCTCAATAAGCTCGACAAGCTCACTTACAGTATTCTTTGCCTCCTTCTTTTTACATTCATCAAAGATACTAAACTCAATAAGAGATAGGTGCACTCGTTTAATACGATTGACGAAATGGTCCACGGATGCTTTATCTCCTCTTCTTACGCTTTCTGCCACTGCTAATATCTCGTCAGTCATCCCTCTCACTGCAGATGTTACCAATATAACATCAAATCCCATCTTTTGTTGATAATTCAGCGCCAAATTTGATATATGTCTAATTCGCTCACCTGATTCGACCGCTGTTCCTCCAAATTTCATTACAACTAACATGGCTAAGTAACCATTAAGTACAGAATCAAAAAGTTATCTGAATGCGTATGCGCTTTGGCAACTTCATAATCACTACTTCAATCTTGAACCCGAGGGGCAAGATAAAAATGTATTCTTCCGATATTTGCAACCCTGAACTCAAGTCGTAATGGCATCTTGGTAGAATACTCAGCTATCACAGATCCACCGGTGCTTCCTATAGCCTTTATCATTCTTGATAGATAATCAAGACTATAAGTTGCAAAACTACTTTCTTTGACAGTAATATCTTCTAGACCTTCACTTGATTGATCCAAGGTTATGTTCGCTTCGCCTGAATCTCCTTTTCCTGTAAAAACGATTTTTGCTTCCTCTGATCCCAAAGTGACATATTCAGAAACTACTTGGATGTCTGAAAATACTCTATCCAGAGTAGAAGTGTTCAGGACAACCCTGGAGTTAAAATTCAATTTTGGAAGTGGAGTTGAACCAGAAGAGCTTTCTATGAGCCGCATTTTATATTCTCTGCTGTAGCCGTTTTTGATCCTAATTACTAGTGTGGAGTTCTCTCCGATAGAAACCTCAACTGTATCCTTCTTGTCACCTCGTCTTATCAGTTTAGAAAATTCATCAATTCTTACACCAAATTTAATTGAATCATTACATTGAAATTTTTGGAAGGCCGAATTGGGCCAGTGTATATCAATAAGCGCTACATGCGAAGGGTCCATTCCTCTGAACAGAAGTCCCTCTACATTGGCTTCAAATGTAGCCTCGTCTACAAGGGTAGAGATCGCAGAAGTTACTACTTTCCATTCGTCTGGAGAGTTTGTACTTACACTGAATGTCAAGATTTATGATTATCGCTATCCTCTATTAACTTTAAACATTGCTGTCGCACACTCAGGCATCCAATCCGATCTAGAAATGCGCAGCCGATCCCAATGACATTTTTCATGAATAATTTCTCCATGTGTAGCTACACTGAGTGCACCTATAGAATTGGGTAGTAGCCTCATCAGCAGACCGTGTTTGCAACATCCACCAAAATGCAGTCATATTCCCACATTTTGCACACTGAATGGTGGTCGTCGGCATGGCATTTGGTGCATCGGAGTCCATGACCTTGAGTGAACTTTTTGAGATATTATCTGATCTTGTTTGCTTTGATTGAAGCATTTCTTGATCCGGAGATGAAAATTTACCCTGTTCTGCATATCCACATTTTGGACATTTTACTGTACCCTCGTCAATCATTAGCTTCATACGTGACTCGCAGCTAGGACAAAACTTCAGCTTAGCTATCCCCTTGAGCTTTTTAGTTGCGTCTTGATACTTGAACCTAATTCTTCCAAATATTTACTGGCATTGGCAGATGCTCCCTTTAGGGCAACCGCAGGGTCTTCCTTTTTTGTGACAATTCTCATAATGTAGTCTCTTATAAGTGGGTGTTTCAGAATAACCCCTGCGAAGTCAACATCCTTTTTACTAAGAAGTTCATGCTGGATAATCAGCATGACAGAAATATCTTCGTCCCTTAGTTTTAGCTCCAAGATATTAGCATTACTCTCAATTACTTCTGCATGCATACGATAGAGACAACTACTTATTGAAGATATAAATGATCTCCTGCTATCACAGATGTTGAACAGCCGGGGAAATTTCATTTCGGAAACAAAGTTAGAAACTGTCCAGGCAATAGAAGAATCTCGTAATGTGGGACAGCTAAAACTTAGTTTTAGTATAACTGGGACTATCAGAGGCGCGTTTAATCAATCAAGTTGGGAGAAGGCGTACAACAAACATGATAATTCTTTTCGTCTTAAAATACGCATTGCTCTCAAAACCAGTAACCAAACGATCTTTACCAAAGAATATGTAAGAAAGGCCGTTCTCTTTTGGACCAGGAACCCAAAGGTCCCATTTAGGATTTGGATATTCGTAGTACAAGAAGATGTGCCACTATATCCACTTTCAATTGAAGAAGCTCAATCACTTATGTTTGACGTCAACAAGACTATAGAAGTGAAAGAAGATCAAAGTGGAAAGTCAAGAGACAGTGATATCCATGCAGAGATCCGAGTTTCATGGGGTAGACACGACTTTACCGAGCCAGTAGCGTTATCGGCAAAATCCAATTCAGCGAGATTAAATTGAATTCATGTTGTTTAATCAACTGCTCGGAACCCGATTGTACGAAACACATGAATACTGTCTACTAGTTAGTTTCTCAAGGCTCTAAAACTTAAATTACCTTTTTCTATTCTGGAACAGATTCGCAGACTATATGCCCGTTTTCAAGTCTGACAAATAGATATCGGTTGTCCTTAAAAATTAGGGTTACTTCAGAGTCCGTCTGTTCAACATCAAGTAGTTCTTGACCTTTTATTCCATCGAATTTTGTCATAAATATTAAGTGTTCTCGACCAGATATATTAAATTAGATCTTAACAGTATATTGTTTGAAATGCCCCTAACACATCCTTGGGGAATTGAAAACGGTAACTTTCAGAATTCTTCCCGTGCGACTCATCAGGTGTCCTACATTCTCCTGGGAAGATGTCTTTGAAATTGGCGGGAAGGCTTGAGGTAGAGATTTGAGGATAAATGAAATAAAAACTTCAGATTACATTGGTAAAGAAGTGACCCTCCGAGGTTGGGTGTATAGGCTAAGAAAACAAAAGGGAAACGCCTTTGTGCTTCTCAGAGATGACCGCGGATCTGTTATACAATGCGTTTTCCCTTCATCCAAGTTAGATAATATAACAAGGGAGTCGTCCGTGCAGATTTCTGGCATAGTAAAACAAGATCCACGTGCCCCAGAAGGGGGGATTGAGATTACTGGGACAGACCTCAAGGTCTTTCAAATTTCGGAAAAGGATTATCCCCTTGGAGAATATCAGAGCGCAGAGTTGCTCCTAGATAACAGACACCTCACTTTACGTACGAGAAAAATGATAGAAATTGCTAAGATTAGAACGTCGATGTTTAAGTTTCTCAGACAATGGTTTTCAGACAATGAATGGATGGAAATAACCCCGCCTCTAATTGTGAAGGGTTCTGTAGAGGGTGGATCAACTCTTTTCAAACTAGATTACTTTGACGACGTGGCATTCCTATCTCAGAGTGCACAGCTCTATTTAGAGGCAATGATTTTCTCCTTGGGTCCAGTATGGAGTCTTACTTCTTCCTTTAGAGCAGAACGATCTAGAACGGTTAGGCATTTGGCAGAATTTTCACATCTGGAGTGTGAGTCTCCTTGGGTTTCCCTTGGAGACCTACTACAAATCCAAGAGAAACTTGTAAGATTTGCAATCGAGAAGACAATTAATGAACGTAAAGAATCATTGAAATTTCTTAAAATTGACCCTAGTAGGTTTAGAGCTCTTGCAGAGCCATTTCACAAGATTACGTACGATGAAGCCATTGAAAAGTTGCAATTACTTGATTTCAAGACAACTGAACTCGATGGAAAATCTAGACCAATTCGATGGGGTGATGATTTGAACATTGATTCAGAACGGGAATTAACTAGAAAAATGATGACCCCTTTATTCATCACCGAATATCCTACCAAGGTAAAGCCTTTCTA
>DASSCH010000102.1:0-5930 GCA_035697905.1 Nitrososphaeraceae archaeon | reverse complement strand
AGGGTATCAGCAACCAACCCCGGAGTGAAACTACTCAGTTTTGCTTTGGAAGGAAAACTGACACCTGACTTTTGGTAACATTGTTTATTAATATGTTCATTTTCAAACCGCCAGATATTTTGCAAACTAGTAATTCTTACTTGTTGATGTTTGAGTGATATGTCCATTGCTACAAATATACCATGGAGGTTCAAAGTCCACATCAATCATAACAAAGTCACCATTTTCATCCCAATAACCTTTAGTAAACTTCACCTCAGGCATTGTCTGACCTGGATATAAGATAACTTTGCTTCGTTTTCCTTCCCTCTGACATACTGGACAGACAACTTTGACTGTGGTGGCCATCTTCTACTCAAACATTATTTTGTTGCATTTGCCTTAAGTATCTATTGCAGGATTACAAGTTGCTAATCCAATACTGCAAAGACGTGCTGGAAGCATCAGATACATTAAACCATATCTATGTTAAGAAAGATATTGAAAAAATTAAGGTTGAGTTAGATTAGACGCCCGTACCGCCGCCTACTCCGCGGCCGCCGTCAGGAGGGCTACTACCACAGTGTCCTGCTCGTTCTACAGAGATTCGGTTATGTCGTTCGGGTCTACCGCCGCCAACATTTTGTTTATCCGAATGAGAGTTGCATCTGTCAGATCTTTCACTTGTAGCGCGCACTGATTGTTGTATTGTTATTTTGTTTGCTACAGCAAACATCGCTGTTGAAGCAGCCAGCATTAATCCTCCAGGAATAAACTTTTTCATTCTCTACTCTCTGGGCACGCTTACGGTCGGGTCAGTCACCGCCACCATTTCCGCAAACAGCTGGAGGACAACCTACCAGTCCCCCTCTTAATCTCTTGCACCCTTTCTCCGTGTGCCCCGCTTTTGTGCTATATGATTGTCCAGGTTGTTGACCTTCCTTTCCGTTTCAGAATGAAGAGCGGTCGCATTCGCATCCTGAAGTAGTCCACTATTGGGAACACCCATTATTGTTCCTAATGCAGTCTATGCTAGTCCTATGAATATGGTCCTTTTGATGAGGAATAAGACAGTAACGAATGGAACGAGGGCGGAAATGGATTGCAATTGCGGCCCGATTCTGGTCGTGTTTCCCCAGATTTCATAACAAGTATATCCTTCCGAAGAAATATGTGACTTATTTTAGATTGAAATGTCTCCAAGTTCATATAAATCAAATAACGGTTACATCAACTAATATGAAGGTTAAATACACTCCAATTTTCGTGATATCCTTGGTCTTATTATCAGGCTTACCATTGATATCGACAGGTACGACTAACCTTGCAATGGCAAGATATGCCAATACTCAAACACAGGCTATTGTCAATGAATGTACGGGTCCCAATGTCAATTGTGCAGTTACTAGTCCACAGACACTAGGAGATGGAGGCGCGAGTACGCCGATTAATAAACAGATTTCAAAGTTTAACCAGGAAATAAACGGGCCAGAAATACCAGGTGGTAGCGGCGTTCCTACAATTAATGTACGTATGACTGTTCTTTGTCCTACAGGTTTCGTATGCCCTGGACCAGCAGACTTTTTGAACGCCTTAAGTATAAGTACAGTACCACAATCTGTTCCGGAACGCAGTAGCATCATGGAACTAAATCCAGAACAGGCGGTTATTGACTTATTTTTCCTTAGTGCTACTGAACTTCAATTTAGTATACAAATAGATCAATCTCAACTTCCTTCTACACCTCCAGGATTAACGCTGCAATTAGATACGCAGACTTGCTCCGGTACTGTAAATACCGAACTAAGTAGTACTTGTATCTTCAGTAATGAGTACGTTCCAGCACAACCTCCGCAAGGATAGCAAGTACTCGGATTGAAAACTAATGGTTGCTATGGAGGTAAGTCATACCTCCTAGCGGTCCATAACTACCATTATTTGATCCCTTATTCTATATGTCCAACTAATAGCTAACAAGATATTCGCTATTACGGAAAGACTACTCTTTAATCTTTGAATAGAATGATATACTGTCTAACGGGGATTAGTAGTTAAAGAATATCAAACTCTTTCCACTTGATATCGCTCACGATGCGGTAGTGATGAAGGGTCTTAGTTAGAAAGGCTTGAATCACAATGATTTGTTTGATATTTTTAGGTCATCTCTGCGGTTCTGACATTAGTTTACATTTTATCCTTTCGTTAAGAACGATCTCGTTCTGAAAGGTAATTTTACTTTATCAACGTAGCTAAGAGCCTTATGACCGTTCTCTGTTTTTCCAATATACCAATAATCCTGATGCGAAAGAATTGACCTTAAAGATGCATTCATGTTACGGATATAGTATATGAATCCACAGGAGAATGAAAACCAAATATAATGATGGAAGTCAGGCAATAGTGCAATTGTTGTAACAGTTCAATGAACGCCTAATCGTACGTTTGTCCTGCAAATTGCATTTAACAAAGAACACAGAAGCATTTTAGCACACTGCAATGAGAAAATGGAATAGAGCAATCGCCAGATGGCTATTCATCCAAAGTTCACCAAGTTAATCACTGCGCTTAAGATAGTAGTAGAAAACGGTGAAAGTACGCTTGATAAGGATACAACAAGTAATGATGACCTCTTTGAATTACTCACACTATCACAGATGGTCCGACACTAATCACAGAGACTCTAATTTTCGATTCACGGGCTGAATGAAGGATCGGTCACTTAATTCTCTCGACCCACTGAGATCGCCACTCAGGAGGCTCAAAAGGATCACCAAAGTAATACGTTTCACGTGCAACCTTACCATCTCTGAACTCCATGATGGATACTGCATTGACTGGAATCCCATCATAGGTAATAATTATTTCAGAAATCCAAAGATTTCCCTCTCCCCGTACCCGCAGAACTTTAAAACTAAGTTTAGCCGGGTAATGTGCCCTGAGTTCGTATATATTGTGTTTACCAGAGATTCGTTCACCAGACTGTGGAAACTCAACTATGACGTCATCATGATAAATGCCATGTGATCTATCTATATCACGAGCCACTGTGGCCTCCCAGTAATGATCCAGAACAGCACGTATATCTCGGTTGTCCAAATTCCTATACTGTATTAAAAAGCTAGATTATTAGTCTTCTTCCTCTATAGCAACCAGCGGTAGAAGATGGCTCAAGTAATCTGAATAAAGAGACTAATCCACTTAACGATTTGTTTGATGTATTCAGGTTCTCTCCCCAGTCCTGGCATAAAGTGACATCGAGATTAAAAAAAGGTAAATGTATGATGTGAACTACTTTAGTTTTCTGCGTTGCTGTTTTGCGATGGGTTTGAGATAACGGCTGCTCCGTCACTGTCTTGGATCTGGTCAGGATAGTTCAAACAATTGGTTGCGAATGTGTTAACGCTTTCGCCGATTGTCGCTTTGGTTCTGACACTAGTGAATATTGATAGTAAATTGAGATAAAACTCATAGAGAATATTTAATATTTAACTAGTAGCCTGATTTCACTCAAATAAAGGCTTTTGAGGAGAATGAGGATAATAATACCTTAGATTTTCATTGGGTGCGTGTCGGAAAAGATCAGTTCACATCAGGCAATCAGACGAATATGTCTGAGTAGAATATATGGTTCATTGACTATAGAGTGGGTACCTGGTTGTTAGGTTACTTATTTTTATTTTTTACAAATGGTTTTCCCGCAGAACCAGCTTTACCTGACTCCTCAAAATGTGAAGAATCCTAGAACTTGTTATTCATATTGAAATTGAGTACCGGCGTGGCATTATTGAACCGTTCCCTTGTATGATCTAATAACCAATCAGATTTAATCAAATTATTTTGCTATACCGTTTCCTAAATCTTGACTTAAAATATCGTCAAATTTAGTTCATAGACCAGTTGCTAGCGACTTTGAGTGTAGCTTGGATTTACCCATTCTATAAAACTGGCATAATTAAGAGAACGGACATCATTTAGGTAATTTGGGAGTATTTTGACAAATTTAAACCCAATATCTAATTCGAAGGTTAGAACAAGATCTTTTAATTCCCCTTTTATTACCTTCTCAGTATACTCGTATGGAGTCATTCTGTCTGCGTATTCCGTGTAATTGAATAATCTTCCTCCTCCGATCATCCTCCTTAGATTTAGCTTTACAACTAATTCCTTCCATCTGAAAATAATCATGCCTCCTATGCCTTCATGTCTATGTCCTGGATGTGTGGATATGTCTGCAAGATACAGACTATCTCCGCTTGTATTATGAGTTGTAAATAATCCGTCTGCAGTAATGTCTTTCCATGTGTGTTCTGCATACTGAGGCTCAAGTGAGACAATAAATACTAGCAGAACCGACTATAATACCATCTGGTTCAACGGCAACAAATTGTCCTTGTGGAAAAATGGAAAGATGACTTTCGAGCTCTTCTGAACGCCAGATATTTCCATAAGGGGCAAGATACGGGTAAGATTCTTTCTGCAAATCTACTATTCTAGAAATGTCCTCTGGCACTGTATTTCTAATAATTACTCCAAGATTACGCGGATGAAATGAATCTAACATATGTGCGCGTATCCATCCATAGATACTACACTGAATGATATAAGCTTGTATATCTTTTATGACAAAACGAATATGCTGTCAGTTGAGCTTTTATAGTAATAGATAATATGGAACCATACAAGTTGGCAATTTAATTGATCGTTAAAAAAATGAAAAACGAAAAATAAAGAGACGGGGTATATAAGGTCAAACGTGTTACAACTTTATAGAATTCTTTCGTATTTTTGTTCGAAGCATGACAATATTTCTTGGTTGGTCAGATTTACGAAAGGTATCGAGATTTTCAGTTTTATTAGGTGTTACTATATATAAGATAGACAATAAAAGACCAGCTACAATGATCACGCGACGAGAAGCAATGGTCATAGTGTATGGCCACAATTCATTGATCAATGACGTAACAACAAAGAGCGAAAAGTAACTATCTGTAATGACAACCAGAAAGATCCCGGCCGACTTACAGATCCATGGTGTGAACCATTGTGATTCCTTCCTATAGTTTGCCACAATCAGGAATGATGGCACTATGATGATTGTATCCATTGCAGGGTATGCAATTATTACACCAAATATTGCTATACCTCTTGGCGGTGAAAGATCTGCCAGGCTCACCGTGTATGATATTATAAAATACTTACGATTTCGGATATCCTGGTTTTACAAGATCTGCAATGTCGACCCAACACTTAGCTATTCGGTCCATGGAGTAGATGCAGTTAAGAATCGAAATGTTTGGGTCAGGTTTTGAGCCTTTAGTGGATTTCTCTTTTACAGATACAGATAAGTTTGAGAATTTTACGTACGACTTTACCACTTCCTCGCTTAGCAAATTGTCCTTAGCTATAAATGCGCTTATTGATCTATGCTGCATATCGTCGACGATCATCCCGGCTTCTACGATTTCATCTCCAAATCCAGTTCCCCACAATTTGGGTATAGATGACGAAAATTCTGAGACATAATCCCCAGCACTTTCGAGGTGGCTAGCTGCTACCCTGTAATCAAGTATATCGATATTGCTCAAATTAAGCTTACGAGCAAGTCGCTGGTTTAGAATTGCGCTTCTGATCAGACGAACCAATAAGAAGTACTGTCTATCGATTTCATCATCTCTTCTTATTATTAGCTTTATTGGTTTTGTGTCTTTATTCACTATAGCCTTAAGCCCATCCCTCATCATTCCTTTGATTATTGCATTCATTCTACGAAGTATCTTGGCAGCATCTAGTGAACTTGCATCAATAAGGAATTGAAAGTTAATGTTGAGGCTATCCTCATCAACAATTTCGAGTCCCACTAACTTACCCGAAGCAGTTAGAATTTTCTCTCGATCTTCGTAATCTATTGGGGTTCTAGCCTTGATCCTTATGTTATCGTACCCTAATAGATA
>DASSCH010000101.1:0-3333 GCA_035697905.1 Nitrososphaeraceae archaeon | reverse complement strand
TATTCATGAATTGCCTTACACGTGTTTTGTATGAGAAATTAATATCTTCATTTCAATTCGAAGTGTAACAAATACAAGGAAATTACGAAAAATGGGAGGAAGGTTTCCTTTTTACTTCTATTGCCTAGATACCGAAAAATTCTATATGCGAACAAGCTCCACTAAGGAGAGAAGAACTTTCACCGAGAAATCGTAAAACCAACATATCAAGGCCCTACTCCTCCAAACGATTGTTAATCAGGCTTGTATTGGCAATATCCTAAAAATATAATATTCCCGACAAATAAGATCCGCAATTGTTGGAACCAAGAGTTTAATTCTGTGTTATCTAAAAAGACTTGAATTGTCCTATGTAAACGTATATTAAGAGGAGTTCAGCTAATTTTTGCACCTTTGAGCTTTCCGCAAAGTACACAAAAATTTATGGTCTACTAGGTGGTTTGATATGACAAAAAATCGACTAATGATCGCATTTGGGGCACACCCTGATGATATAGAAATCGGGATGGGAGGAACAGTAGCGAAATTGGCTGGAATGGGTTATGATGTGAGACTGGTTATTGCTACTCTTCCAAACTTTGTAAAGACTGATACAAAAGAGGAGCGCAAACAAGAATCTATTATGTCCGCAAAAGTTATGGGTTGTAAAACGCCAGAATTTCTCGATCTTAGTCCTGAAGAAATCATATTTAACAGAAAGTTTGTTACTCAAATCAGTAAGTTAATCCAAGAACTAAATCCTGAGGCTATATTTACTCAGTGGATCGGTGACACACATCAGGATCATCAGTCATTAACAAGAGCAGTTGTTGCGGCAGCTCGCGATTCTAACGATGTATTTATGTACGAAACCACTATTCCAGGAGGTATTAGTGAACATGCATTTAGACCTCAACTCTATGTCGACGTCACTGATACCTTAGAAACCAAGAGAAACGCCCTTGACTGTTTTGATTCTCAAAAAATCCGATGTGGGCCCTTATGGATAGATTCTCTGATAGGAAGGTGTTCTTACAGGGGGTATCAAATGAATGCAAAATACGCAGAAGCATTTGAAGTTATCAAAGTTTCCAAATGGTAGAATGCCAGGACATCTTTACGGTGAATTCCTGGTACACTCAAGCTAGCATGATTCAAAGCTGTTAGCACATCTATCACCAATGAGGACGAGATGATACCGTTTATCGCAGCTCCCCTATATCTTTCCAGCATCCTTTAGTCTGGATTTCATCCTTACCTCACCCTCGCTATACTTCTTTTTGTCATTATCATCATCCAAAATTAAATGGGGGACCTTCGTAGGCTTGCCGTACTTGTCTAAGGCTACCATTGTTACGAATGCAGTGGCGGCATGCACTTTAGTATTGTCGTCTAGATCCTCAGCCTCGACATTTACCTCGATTTCCATGGAGGATTTACGAACGTATGTTATTTTAGCAGAAATAATGAGTGCGTTTCCTATAAAGACTGGCTTCAGGAATACCATTCTGTCAATACTAGCGGTGACGACATTCGCCCTTCCCGAATGCCTTTTGGCTACTAAACCCGCGATAAGGTCCACATGTTTTAGTATCACTCCCCCAAAGACATTCCCTTTTGGATTAGCGTCGGAAGGTAACATCATTACAATCATCTCTGCTTCAGATTCTGATGGATGTTTCCCCTTATCGCCACTATTAACAGACAAGACTATAGATCCGATTTTATTATCATTATATATATTAAATACACCGCCGAATGCATTTTATTGTCCAAGATTTCATTCAATACACCCAGCCAAACCGTTCCCAATCATTTCATTAATCCTGATCTTGTTAGTGCAACGCAACCGATGGACTCTTGACCCTAAACAGCCCTCCTATGAGGAACACTCAAACATTATTCCCAATGCAAGGAACTTGCGGTAATACTTTTATATATCAAAATACTATAAGAGTGAAAATGAAGCAGACAATTCTAGCCGGAATTTTTGCTAGCATCCTGGTTGCCGGATTCGTTTTTTATCCCCTTCTTGTGGGAAGTTCGCAATCTGCAAAAGCTATGAACGTAGAATTTACACCAAGCGGTGTAAATAAACATGTGACACTCGTGACAAATGAAACCGTTGTGCAAGTTGCCCCCGATAACGCGTTGCATCCTGGGGGAATCGAATACAACGCATATACTTTTAATGGTACCATTCCAGGACCTGCAGTTGCTATAGACCAAGGAGACAACCTTACTATCACCCTTCAGAATGATGGTAAGCTGATTCACAGCGTAGACTTCCATGCTGGAATAGGAGATACTCATGTCAATTCTGGCCCTGTTGAACCTGGCCAATCTCATACCTGGAGTTTGGAGGGTGTAAACGGTGGAGCATTCATGTATCATTGTGCTGCTGATGCTCTGAATGGCGTATGGGAACACATTGCCAATGGAATGTATGGCGTGATAGTGGTTCACCCACAGAACGAGGAACCAGCAAAGGAGTTTTATGTGTCCTTCGGTGAGATTTATAACAGCGCTGACCAAGGTCTATTTAAAGGAACCAATGGAACAGTGGGTTCATTTGATATCACCAAATTTGCTACAGATCAGCCTGATCTAGTCCTAACGAACGGAATGGCTCACAAATATGCTCCGGCGGTAGGCCAAGTCTCAAAGCTCGAGCTCAATCCAAACGCAACTCTGTTCTATGCCAAACCAGGTGAATTGACAAGATGGTATATTCTTAGTCCAGGACCAAATGACGGCGTTTCATTCCACTTCATATCAGGACAGATGGATGTACGAGATGGCTTTAATCAACAAGCCAACAGCTATGGAACGGTACTAATGAACGACGAAACATGGTGGGTGCCACCGGGATCTGCCTCTGTATTCGAGACCATATTCCCTGAAGCAGGACCATATGTAGGTGTGGATCATTCTATGGTTGATGTGGTCAAAGGAGCAGCATTCGTCGTATTGGCGCAAGACAACTCAACTGCTACTGATATTCCTGAAGGAGCGTGGGTTCCACCAAAGGGAAGTGAATACGTCGGCGGAAACCAGCAGGCTCAATGGGTAGCGGAGCAAGGTGGAAGCGCAGCCAACCAAACGGCTACCAGTGGTAGTAACCAAACTGCTGCTTAGAGAGGAGTGCGATCCTTTCCCTTTTTTTATTTCTTTAAGCTGACCTCCCAAAATTAACATTTAATTTGATTGACTGATTAGTAGAATCATTCTCTCTTCAATACAATTTTCATTGTAGTATCTGATCGGTTAATCTGTAAGATTCCTTTAGATCGGATCTGGCTTTGGCATCGTGTACAAGGCTTCGCCCTACAGAACACAGGTCCGATTGACTGC
>DASSCH010000100.1:0-2676 GCA_035697905.1 Nitrososphaeraceae archaeon | reverse complement strand
TATCTGGGGAAGGACGAATATGAAAGTCTATGACACAGGCAGAGACTTGATCGAATTAGGGGTTTTGCCTCTTGAAGATATGACTACAGAGACTGCTGTGGTTAAGGCAATGTGGGCAATTGCAAACTCGCATGACAATGTAGAGGCAGCTAAAATAATGGAAAGGAATGTTGCTAACGAAATATCTTTAGTGTCTCCGATAAATAGGCGATTGCTGTATTATGGGAAGGATTAACTAGTTTGACAGCCAAATCACCTAAAACCGGTTCTAAGTATTTCCCTCCAGAAGTGGACCCAAAATTTTCAGTAGTCAATGTAATGGTGGGCTTGGAGATACATCAACAATTGGCTTCTCAGAGTAAGCTTTTCTGTGAATGTAGTAACAAAGGCGCTGAGCAATCAACCCTGACATTCATGCGTAAGCTGAGACCTGCCTATAGTGAGCTAGGCGGGTACGATCCTGCAGCCCTCTTTGAAGCAACAAAGATGAAATCTATGAGATATCACGGCCATCCCTCCACGAGTTGTTTAGTTGAGGCAGATGAAGAACCACCTCATTCCATCGATAAGGAGTCTCTCGAAACAGCACTTATACTTGCATTGGCGCTCCATTCTAAGGTAGTAGACGAAATTCACGTTATGAGAAAAATTGTGATTGACGGATCTAATACGACTGGATTTCAACGGACTATGTTAATTAGCACAGGAGGGTACCTCGAAATAGATGGGAACAAGAAGGTGGGAGTGCAAAGCATATGCCTGGAGGAGGATGCGGCTCGACTTCTTTCCGACGACAATATCACGAGAGATTACTCGTTAGACAGATTAGGTACTCCACTTATTGAGGTAGCGCTTGAACCTCTAAGTGGACCGCCTCAAGAAGTATTACAAGCTGCGGTAACTTTAGGGAGGCTGCTCCGAGCTAGCAAAAGAGTGGAAAGAGGCATAGGTACTATAAGGCAAGATATCAATGTCTCAGTCAATGGAGGGGCAGTAGTAGAAATTAAAGGAATACAACAACTGGACCAGCTCATTAAAGTTATAGATTTTGAAACAAAAAGACAGCTTGGCTTGATACAGATCGCAGCTGAATTAACTAAAAGACTTAACCCTTACGCATCGGAACACAATAAATATGATATTCAAGAATTTATGGTGAAAGATACAACTGACATTTTAAGACGCTCTTCTTCTAAGGCAGTTGTCCAGATTTTGGAGAGTAAAAGTACACAATTTATGGCGATAAAGGCAGAGGGATTTGATGGAATCTTGGGGTACGAACCGTATATGGGGGTGAGACTTGGCAGACAGTTAGCAGAAATAGTAAGATTCTATGGGCTAGGTGGAATTTTTCATTCTGATGAACTGCCTAACTATGGAATAGTCGAGTCCGAAGTTACAGCAATCAAGGAAAGATTGGGTATGGCAAGCGAACGAGATGCGTTTATTCTGATTGGCGGAGAAAGTGATAGGGTTCAATTCGCCGTTGATGCGATTCTTCAGAGATTGGAGAAGGCAACGCAAGGCGTTATACCTGAAACGAGGGCAGCGACGCTGGATGGGAAGACGATTTTCTTAAGACCGAGGCCTGGGTCCAGCCGGATGTATCCTGAGACTGATATTCTTCCTGTGAAAATAGATGATATTATTTTGAATTCATTGAAAGGCTCTGTACCAAAGTCATTTGAAAGTTACATAAAAGACATAATGCAAAAATATCAGCTTAACCGCAAGCTTGCCACTGAGATTTTTGACTCTGATCGCCTGAAACTCTTTGAGGACATCGTCGCAAATACAAAGGTACAGCCAACTTTCATAGCTTCAAAAATTACAGAAGATCTCATTAGCCTAAGGAGGAAAGGCTTGAATCCAGATCGGCTTTCCGATAAGTCGATAAAAATAGCATTTCAATTGCTTGATGGAGGAGATGTAGCGAAGGAATCGATTCCAGTAATACTTGAGACTATGCTAACGAAGGATCTTGATGATGTAAAAGAGGCCATTCAGATTCTTGGTTTTAAACAAGTAAGCGAAAGTGAACTAAATGAAATCATAGACAAGATAATCGCAGATAACATGGTTTTGATTAGACAAAAAGGGAGAGATGCATTGGGAACACTGATGGGCAGGAGTATGTCAATACTTAGGGGGAGAATAGATGGAAAAATGGTAAGTTCCATTCTTCAAAGTAAATTGGAACAAAGTCTATCGTAATGTAGCGTAATTTGCAGTTTCGACTTATATCTAGCAATATGCGAATAGAACTTACCTGATGTGATGAAGATTAATCGTTCTGGTGGAGTCCAGACTTTCGCTGAATCTTTTATAACAGACTTTATATTGTTCATATGTGTTAAGATGCGTGATTTGGATTAGCATGAACGGTCCGACTGAAAGCGCCACACCCTCTACTTCAAATGTTCTTGCTTCGACAAACAGCGAGCCGAATCGAAAGGCAAAAGAAGCCATTTTTGTTCTTTGTGACAATTGTCACTGGGCTGCGACATTTATTGACAAATCTAGTTTGGATCTTATAGAAAACGGTTGTATAATCTGTGAGGAATCACTGGTTTCGAGTTTTCCGATTCTTGATAATGAATCATTTACTTTTGATATTACTGAACGAAGGGGTGTAGAATTGAACTTCGGGGTCCGAAGGAAAAAAAATAAGACTTG
>DASSCH010000099.1:0-4008 GCA_035697905.1 Nitrososphaeraceae archaeon | reverse complement strand
ACCTTGCTCACACTCCTGAACAGGTCTTGTACTTCATCATATACTCCCAATAAGAGGGCTCCATATTTCCCTACTCTTCTTCCTCTCCCATACAAAGCACCTATAATTACTAGGTCGAGAGTATCTGCCAGCTCACTTCGATACTCGCGCTTAACCTTAATCCAGAGATATTCTCTGCTCCCTGCTCGATAAACACTTTCTCGATGTTTCAGCATAATGCCTTCGCAACCGGCCTCTATTGCCAAATCCATAAACTTTTGAATCTCTTTTTCATCACTAGACATAATTTGGGTAATTAGCTGTATTCTATCGGTAGCAGCATCCTTTGAACCGTATTGTGTATGGTCTGTTACTCTTTTGTCATCTTGGCTTTGACCGTCATGACGTAATAGGGTTCTCTCTAAGCCTGCAATACTGCTTTTCGCATTCATTTTTCCTGTTACTCTGACTTGCATTCCATCGCTTGATTGATCCTCAAGGGTTGCTAATTTCCCCTTTTTCCCTCTTTTTTTCTTGCCTGCGTCTTTTCCTCTAACGCTGGTGCGAACTATGGCACTGCTTCTTGTAGCCTCTTTATCAGCCAGATTTCCATCCTCGAATAGCTCCCTTAAAATTTGACGCCGTTTTTTGTAAGGATAGTTAGTCACTGATCTGGTATCATAGTATAACACATCAAAAATATTGACGACCACGGGATAACTTTGCATCGCCTCTTCAACCCCATACTTTCTTCTTCTATGCATGAGTTCTTGAAATGGCAGGAATTCAGAAGTACTCGGATCAATAGCAACAATCTCACCTTCAAGAATTACTTCTTTAAGATTAGGCATTTTGCTAATCGCCTGGACCACATCTGGATAATGGCTTGTAATATTTTCAAGCCGCCTTGAAAAGAGCTCAACTCTTGCTCCGACATTCAATAAGTCGTTTTTTTCTTTATTTTTATCTTTTACTTTATCTTTACGGATGTGACCTTCTTTGTGTATTTGAACTCTCTCCCCATCCAGTTTATATTCTGCACCAGCTATTCCTTCCATTCTCGAGAGCCCCTCTTCTATGGAAGAAGCTCTTTCGGCAAGCATGGGTCTTATCGGTTTAAAAAGAGTAATCTGTATTGAACGAACTGCGTCAATTCCATTGCATGCCAATTCTCTTGCGACCATGCCGAGGTCTCCGGAGACATTGTAAGCATTCTCCAAAATGGAACGATTTGATTTATCATGGGTAAATGCAATTGATAGTGAATCCAAAACGGTAAAGTCTGCGATTCCTAGTCTGAGAGTGCCCATAAGAAATTTCATAATATATCTTGCTTCGCGTGAGGTAGTTTCATTGAGTAGGCTGCTCACCAGTCTAAGCTTTGTTTCCTGGGAACCAGGACCGGTGGTCTTTGCTATCTTGAACAGGGTAGTAAATACTCGTTCGACAGTCATTTCTTGATAAAACAATGTGTCTTGATTTTTTGTTTTCAATGCTTCTGCCGCTGTGTCACCTAGATCTCCCTTTTTCTGATAGATCGCCAAGATCTCCGTAATACTTTTACCACATGATTGAGCAAGAGCCCGAATGGCCATCTTTTCAGCGAGCCCCAGCTCTATTCCTTCATATGGTGGCCCCAGCTTTCCTTGGATCAAATAAATCACTTTGTCGATAATTTCGCTTTGAGTTACTCTTAGTAACGAAACAAGATGGTCTGTAAGCAGCAACCTGCTTCTGGTTTCTTCCATCTTTTCAAAAGTATCAACGAGTTTGGAGAGAAGCACTGTATATTTTACAGGTTCTCTAAGAATGAAATCTGATTTAAATCTATTAGCATTTAGATCTAATAACCACAGCAGACAAAGCAATCGTATTCCATTTTCTAATTAATGCGTGGATCTTGGAGATTTATTGACGAATACGGGAACTCTTAAGGGAAAATTATTCCTTCTATGTTAACGATATTTTTATCGCCTTTGGCATTACTCTCTGCATTCTTGCAAGGTATATTTTCTGGAAGGATTCCGTTACCGCAAGAATTTTTAGTATATTCATCAGTATTTTGCTCGTACCCTGAAACCTGAACAGTGTCAGTTGAAAATTGACTATCTTGAGAGAAAATGAGGATCATTGTTATTGCAAACCCAAGTAATGCCGATACTATGAAAGTATTTATCATTTCTCTCTGCAATGTTTAATTGATTTTCTTGGCTTATCTGTATTGTGAGAAATAATGACTTTGATTTAATCAGATTTATTTACGAATTCACCAGTTAAACTTAAGTTCTTGGCTAAAAATACAGGATCGAGTTCGTAGAATATATTCGGAATTTTATTCTTGAAATCCTCCAAATTTAAAAGTCAGAGGACTTGAGCGTATTACCATTACCATTAGGAAGAATATGATACGTAATATAGCTGACAGTAACGAATCTTTCTAATAAAATAGCCAGAATAACAATAGATATCCTTTTGAGAGTTCATTTATTGCTGCATCCGGTGGCCTTTCGACTGGACTATGCTATTTTCCCTAGTTCAAAAAAGGCAGTGGAACTGTTTCTAAATGCCCGATGATTGGCATGATTTTCCCAAAGCAAAAATAAGTATGACTTGGAACAATTGTGTGCCTACACTACCCAATGAATTGAAGACGCGGTGTCTCTATTTCACAAAGGGGTTTGTAAAGGTAGTCTTTGAATTTGCACTAGGTTAGGTCTAGAATTCCTTTCAGTAATGTTATCACGGAGTTGACTCCGATCAGGGAAAGATTTTTGGTAGTTCAGGAAATCCCGGAATCTTTGGGAACTGAAATAATGGAGGTGGATTTGGATCGGTTTCTTTTGGCTGTCGATCTTGCTCTTGTCCTTGCGGCGAGGATGAAGCGGCTATCAACTCCGGTGACTCCGAAGGCCTTTCTTCTAAGATGACAATTACATCTGCAACATTCCCTTCTCGGTTGACTGTTAGCTTTACTTTGTCACCCACTTTCTTATTTTCATCAAGATGCGAAATCACGTCGTCCATTGACCTAACAGGCTGATTATCTATTTTGGTAACTATATCTCCGCTCCTCGCAACCTCCGCGCCACCACCAAAACCTTCCCTGATTATCTCACCCTTTATCCCTGCTTTATCTGCTGGACTATTCTCTACAACTGATACTACTGCAGCTCCCTTGTAATTTCTAGCCAGACCCAAACTCTCTGCAATATCAGGAGACAAGTCCTTGGCAGTAAATCCAAGCCACGGATGGACATAGCTCCCCTTCTGTATGAGTATAGGAATTTCCTTTAGCAACATATTTGAGGGAACTGCAAAACCCACCCCTGAGTAAACTCCAGTATTTGAAAATATGGCTGTATTCATCCCTATTACTTCACCTCTCATATTAAGTAAAGGCCCTCCCGAGTTACCAGGGTTAATTGCAGCATCTGTTTGTATCGTGTTAGCAATTGAATACCCAGTTACGTCATTGGGTAACAATCGACCGATCTGACTAATTACTCCAGTCGTCAGCGTACCACTTAATCCGAAAGGGTTGCCAATTGCTATTATCTGTTCTCCAACTTGTATTTCTGAGGAATTAGCAATTCTTAGTGGTTCTACTCCTTTCTTAAAAAATTCAGGGTCCGTAATTTGCAATATCCCAATATCCGAGTAAGGATCCTTACCTACAACATTTGCGGTATACGTGTCCCCATCTACGAACGTAACATCCACCTCTTTGACATCAGAAACTACATGGTAATTTGTTATTACGCGTCCCTCCCGATCGTAAACAAAACCGGATCCGAGAGCGATATTATTCTGAGGAATTTCTCTACCATTCAGTATAACTACTTCATTAGACCCTGGTCTTGTGCTTGTTATCTGTACTACGGAATCCTCTGTATTCTTAAAGATATCAGGAAGCGATGTTTCTGAGGGAGGAGACTGTGGACTACCTGTAGTACTAATATTATTTCCTTCAGCGGGAACGGATTCTTGTTGTTGAATCTGAGTTACTTGCGGCTCTAATGATGAGGCTGA
>DASSCH010000098.1:0-2346 GCA_035697905.1 Nitrososphaeraceae archaeon | reverse complement strand
TCGGTGATAATCTTGAAATCGAAGGTTCAATGGGGCAATAATAAGAGCCCTCATTATAGACGTAGTTGATTCCAAACAGCTAGCCTATATATTATCTTGTTTTTGGATAAAGGCGAAATATAACGAATTTGTATATCTTTATGGTCACAGCTATTTCGTTAACAATTCTGTGTAAAGATGATGATTAATCGTCTATGCGATTCAATATCTCGTTCCATAGAACAATAAGTATTATCTAATCGCTAAATTGGCAAAACCAATGGAGTAAGATGTAATCTATGAACTACCAGATGTAGCGTAATGCAGCTATAATTGCCGTACGTTTACCATAACTAGGAGAGGGGGTATGGGTTGATATTTGGTAAACAAGCCTTTTAGAGGCATAAAGAATTAAGCTTGTCTTGATGAAAAACCTTGGCTGAATCATAAATGAGTAAGAGATTTGCTGAACAGACACAACCGACATTATTTGATCTTACTGGGGGACGGTCGCAGAAGTTGTTTATTATTAATACAAAACCATTATGACTTATGAGATTGGTTTCATAGTATTGTTAATGTTCTTCAAGGTTAGTACTAAGTTATGGATTTAGGTGAAGCAGGCATGTTTGTTGCAGTCGGCTTTGTCCCAATGCTGATTGCTTTAGAAATGGTGTATAGAATGGGCAGAGTGATTGGAAGGCGTGGAGAAGCTCCGTTGCTAGCACAGAACCACAGTAAGCTGAGAAAGTTATTTGCATAAAGTCTGTTAAAGTAATGTGCCAAGAGTCAAATGGGCCACCTCCTTTCTTAAACCCTTTGCACATCGATAGAGAAACATACATGGATGAAATGCGTTGAGCAATATGTATAGCCTGCTCATCCATGTGTTTTTCTTTATGGCCCACCGTGCGGGGCAACCACAATTGGTTCGCAGGTATAGTCATCATCATCATCATCAACATCAGATAGATGTTCAATGAATTCGCTATAGGCTTTTGACTCAGCATCATTAAGACGTGCTGCTGCTACGCGAGGATTAACTTTGACCTTGAATGGATCCGTAGTTGAAAACACCATAAGATTTGTTAGCGTCATCAGGATTTTTTTGTAGTCCAGAAATACAGACTCTGGCTCGTCATCATGCATCATTCGGCATGAATAGATCTGAGCAGGAGTCTAGATTTCATCTCCCCTCAAATTGTGCTATCTGTTTTCGAATAATAATATGATAATTGAATTATTCTATTCTTTCGACCATATTGGATGAAATCTCATAATATAGGCATAGTATAACCGGAAGCTCCGCAAGGAAATGGGCAATAGATGCCCAAATTGGTGGCTTTGATGACGAAAACTGGATGCTACCTTTGTACTCTTACTCTTTAGAGCGTCCTAAATCTCTCAGAAACTTAAACTTATGATATTGAACTCTTCTCGCTCAAAAGCTCAATCCACATTGAGCACACAGCTTCTAATTGTATTGAGTGTCGATTTTGAGGGTTTTTTCTCTCGGAATCCTCTGGAGGCTCTTTTTTGTATAACAACTGCCAAGTGATCATGCGATTTGTGAGTAAGAACAGATACTGTATATACAGTGTACAGCTATAATAGAAATTTGAGTAGTGCTTCTCATCAGTTGTCTATGCTAATTGGGTATGCAGCAACAACTGTCCATTCAAATGAACCGGTTTTCTCAGAGTCCTTGGAAGATGGCCGTACCGCCCAAAAGTCATATGACCCATATTTCTTGTCGCCTGCATCATTTAACTCGGTTCTTCCAGTTACACCGATATAGGAATTGGTAGTATTGATAAAGGCTTCTCTTAAAGAGCCAATGTCGTCTTGCTGTGTTCCATTATAATTGCTAAGGGTGAGCGCTGCTACCCAAAATTCATCATAAATAACCTCTGCATACGACCTAGGCACACTACCTATCTCTTCAACAATTCTTGCCTCTAATTCCTTAAAGCTATCGCTTGCTTCCACTCCATAGATAGGACTTAAGAAATTCGTCTTTACTGCAAATTCTGCGGCTTCAATATTTTTTATCAGACCCTCGTGTTGGACGGAACCATCGCTTCCATACCATCTTACTGACTGAAGTTCTTGGTGTCTATTTGCTTGAATCATAATAGGTACGATTTCATCAAAAGCTATAATGTATACTCCCACTTTGTCAGCGCCATATTGTTTCACAGCATCATTTACCTTCGACGTCAAAGCTTTCAATTCTTGCTCCCAGACGATAAAATTGATTCTATGGAGGCTTGCAGCAAAATTACCGACAGGAGGGTCATATCCGACCCCTTCAAGCACCTTGCCACCAAGTTTTTCGAACTTTTCTTTTAATAAGGATTGAAGATT
>DASSCH010000097.1:0-24808 GCA_035697905.1 Nitrososphaeraceae archaeon | reverse complement strand
GGGGAGCATCATTTTCGCCTTACTTAAAGTCAGATTCTCAATCAGTCTCCCATCAATTAATAGGCCTGCTACATCAGTGAGAAATATAACTCTGTCTGCTCGCATATTCCCTGCTATATGAGCGGCTGCTCTGTCCCCGTCAACATTGAGATATTCAAATTCTTCTCCTAATGCAATTGGGGAGATTACGGGTACAAAGTCCTCGTCAAGCAGGACATCAATTAGAGATTTGTTTACGCGGTTGATTTTCCCAGTATAACCTCCATCGATAGACATTTTTCTACCTTTTTCGTTCATGATCAGGAGTTTCTTCTTACGCTCAGCCCTTAGAAGGCCACCGTCTATCCCTGTAATGCCGACTGCATTTATTCCCTGTTTGAGCAACTTTGTCACAATCGATTTGTTCACTTGGCCCGACATGACCATTGTATATGCTTCCACGGTCTCCTGATCTGTGTATCTACTCTTGATGCCTCCAGGAGACACTATGAATTGTTGCTTTATGCCTAGCTTGTTAGCCACACTAGTAACCTGTTTCCCTCCCCCGTGAACAAGAACTATCTTTTCGTTGTATAATAATGCTGATAGGTCATCAAAAATGGAAGGATGCAAACTATCTGACACTATACTACCGCCAATTTTAACTACTATCATACCGGAGTAATTGGTGTGAATTTCAATCCATCTATTTCATTGAACCCGAACATCACATTCATGTTTTGAATGGCAGACCCAGCAGCGCCCTTCATCAAATTGTCTGATGCTGATAAAGCAACGATTCTCTTGTTGTCCTCATCGATGTCAAAACCGATATCGCAAAAGTTAGAGCCAATAAGAAACTTGGGGTCCGGAAATTTGTACAGTCCCTTCTTATCTCTTATTAGACGTACGAATGGTTCGGTGCTATAAGTCGCACGATAAATTTTCCATAGCTCCAATTCCGTGACCTCTCGCTTCATAAAAATATGGTTAGTTGTTAGTATTCCTCGTACAATGTTAACCGCGTGAGGACTCATGCTGACTTTTATAGGGTTGTTTGTGACAATTTCCAATTCCTGTTCTATCTCTGCTGTGTGCCTATGTTTGGCTGGCTTATATGGTCGTATTACTCCGTAACGCATAGCATGATGAGTTCCTGCATTTTCAGTTGCACCGGCTCCCGATGAGCCAATCTTACTATCGACAATGATGTGGTCGGTATCAATTAGGTCTCTTTCAATCAGGGGTCTTATCGAGATAAGGGAGGTAACCGCCATGCATCCTGGACAAGAGACTAATTGTGATCCCCTTATTTTTTCTCTATTGAACTCCGGAACTCCATACACAGATAGAGAGAGCATTTCAGGGAAAGGATGTTCCCATCCGTACCATTTGACGTAATCCTTAGGATCCTTTAGACGAAAATCAGCCGAAAGGTCAATAATTCTCATACCGCGATCATAGAGGTCCTTTACAATACTACTTGATTTGCCATGAGGCAGCGAGGTAAAAACGAGGTCGCACTTATCAGATAGCTTTTCAGTATCTAGGTTTGAGAAAGTTAGATCAATGAACCCTTTAAGACTGGGATGAACACGATGGACGAGCTCGCCAGCTCTCTGTCTAGAAGTTATCATGTTCACCTCGACCTTTGGGTGAGTACATAGCAGCCGCAGAAGCTCACCGCCTACGTAACCTGATGCTCCGATAACACCTACCTTCATATACTATTTTCAACAGTATAATCTTTTGAATCGGTTTATGAATTTTTATATCGAACTTGTTTTGGGGGGAATAATTGGCATCCCACCTATCCTTCTATTCTTGATCCGATGAGACCGGTACATCTTCGGCTCGTTTTTCCGAGCTAACAATCTGTCACATGCATATCGCTCAAAAGGTCGGTTAATTTTCAATACTTGACAGTATTTGGTTAGAAACGACCGATTGTTTTCCCCACAATTCTATGAACCCCTTTGCGAGTCTTTGGTCAAAAACTGACCTGCTTGAATAGGTAGCTGCATCTGGGTCGTAAATAGCATTTTTTGAGCTCCTTCCTACGACTCGACAAGAGCCATTTTGAAGTTTTAACCTCACTTTTCCATTTACCCTTGCTTGAACTGTATTTATGAACTCATCCAAATCTTTTCTCAAAGGTTCTAGCCAGAGGCCTGCATAAACTAACCAGCCCCATTTTTCCTCCATTACCCGTTTGAAATTGATCTCATGGTCAGTAAGTACTAAATTTTCAAGATCTTTATGACACTCAATGAGTGAAATAGCAGCCGGTGCTTCGTAGACTTCGCGAGATTTGATACCTACAATCCGATTTTCGATTAAATCCACTATGCCTATCCCATGAGATCCAGCTATTTTGTTCATCTCAACAATCAAATCTTGTAGCTTAAGCAGGTTATCATCCAATGCTATTGGTATGCCAGATCTAAACTCGATTTCTATATATCTTGGTTCGCTGGAACGGTTTTTGACAAAGTGAAATATATTTTCAGGGGGTTCTATACTTGCGTCCTCCAATTCTCCACCCTCAATGGCCCTCCCCCACAAGTTAACATCAACACTGTACTTTTTCGCCTCCAACGAGATGGGTATGTTTTCCTCCATAGCAAATTTGAGCTCTTCATCACGAGTCAAATTCAAGTCTCTTATGGGAGCTATTATATCGAGCTCTGGATTAAGTGATTTTATAGTTATATCAAATCTAACCTGATCGTTCCCTTTACCAGTACATCCGTGTGCGACTAACTTTGCTTTCTCCTTGGATGCCACTTCGACCAACTTTGAGGCTATTAGTGGGCGAGCCAAAGCAGTTGCCAGTGGATACTTTCCCTGGTATAGCGCATTCGCTTTAATGGCTCTGCTAACATATTCGTTTGCAAATTCTTCTGTTGAATCAATGTGAATATGCTTAGCAGCTCCAACCTCCAGGGCCCTATTCTCGATTTCATTAAAGTCTTCGTCCTGTCCACAATCCACCGTTACGGTCGTAACTAGGGCATCATGAAATTTCTGCAAATACCTTATACATACAGATGTATCTAGACCTCCTGAGTATGCTAGAACAACTTTTTTCTTGGCCATTACCAACGCATGCGATTTATGATTCTAGATTTATGTTTTTTGGTCTCAAACAATCTCATAGTCGGGTAATAGAATCTATTCGACCGACCCCCACACCCTTTGTATGTAGCAGTTAAGCTCAGAACAGATTTATCATCCGCAGGTCGTTAAGTTACCGTGTATAGAAGATATACATTTGAGGAGGTCAAAAGGAAAATCTTCAGTATTCTCGAATATCAAATGACCGGAATGTCCGGCGTCGAACTAGCGAATAAGACTGGTATTAATCGAATGACGATTACCAAGTATCTGAACCTATTGTATTCGATAGGATTGATTAGAAAGAAGAAAATCGGGACCGTCAATATTTGGTTTCTTGAATCCGGATTGAGTTATCCTGGATCATCAATCAATTACAACGATTTGCAGCAGAGATTTATGAACGCAATTTTGGCCGGTAGTGATGAATTGTCGTCGAAATTGGTTGTTAATGCAATAAACTCCGGCGCGGAGAAATTGAAGCTTCTGACAGATGTTTTCCTACCGACAGTCAATACGGTTGGCGAACTTTACAGCAGGGGAAGACTCAACAGGGCAGAACGAATTAACTTTCAAAGTGTTGTAATTGAAATATTGGATTTCGTCAAGTATAGTATCTTCAACGGAGAGAAGAGAGCTGGTATTTCTGCGATAATAGTCTGTGGATCTGAAGATGCGATTATATATTCAAAGATTATCGATTTGTCACTTCGCTTGGAGAATTGTGATACAAGATATATTGGCAATGTAGAAGGTGCACTTGATCCATTCTTTGATATCGATTTTCAGCGCTACGTAACTAGGTTATGGGGAAATAAAAGCGGGGTAGTCATTTTGTGTATTTGTTCATCCGTAGAGAGTTCCCTTCAATTTTTATACTCAGCGGCTCATGTTCTTCGCAACAAGCTTACAGCCCGCCTGATCTTATGTTTGATGACCAATAGTGAAATAAGGAATGCAAATGATTTTGAAAACGCAGATTATGTTGCTACTAGTCCACTTGATCTACTCCTGTGGCTAAGAGATTTAATTCGAGAATAATATTATCTCCTCAGTACCCCTTATTTCTCGCAGACTTGATCGTCATACCGCCCACACAAATATTCAACTGTGCAAGCATATGAACATGATATCGACTTGAATAATCAAGCGCCCTCGCGCTATCAATATTCGAAATAATAGTGCAAGTCCAGACACTAACAACAGTACTAAATTAAATTGATTCGTCCGCTGGAGCAAATACGCTGTAATGCCAGAATCAAAGCTATTGCTGTTTAAAACAATTGGAACAAGAATACACTACGCTTTAATTCAAAAGCCCAGCTTTGCCAATTGTTTAAGACCTCTCTTTTTGAAGCGTACAAAGGTTACATCTATTGGATATCGCGATATCAAAATATTCTGATTTGAATGGATAGGATAAATTTCTTGTCCATCTATAATTAGGTTCGTGTCATAGTTGCTTTTAATAACGATATTTTCAACAGGAACGACAATACTAGGCATCCGATTAATTGATCCTACTGGAACAATTACTAAAGATTCAAGGTTCCCTTGCAATAACGGACCACCGAGAGAATAACAATGACCTGTAGAACCGGTCGGGGTTGACACTGTCACACCATCCATTCTTTGGTTAATTTCATCGTCGAGAGTACTTATGGAGAAGTACGGGGTTCTCATGACACTCGATCTTGTGCACAAGATCTCGTTTAATGCAGGAAAAGTTTGTTGTCCATTAGCAGTTGCGAAAATTCTAAGTCTTCGTTCCAGCAGGTAGTCGCCGCGGAGAGCGTCGTTTACTGATTTTTCGATCATGTCTGCGCCTATCTCAGACAGAATGCCTCTATTTCCGCCAATATTCATGGGTAGGATCGGCGTGTTGGGTGGCATTCCCCTACACGCCCTCAATGTAGTCCCATCACCGCCGATTGCAATGGCGATATCTATACTATCTTTTTCTAAATCTTCATATGATATTGGAGTTGATCCATCAAGCGTTAATGGGTGGATAGAAAAAGAGCTGATGTTGTGCGAACCTAAGATCTTGACGATAACTTGAGCAGTCTCTTGCGCTTCCTTGTTATTTAACTTTGTTGCAATGGCCACTCTGTTTATGTCCTTAGGCATTAGCTAATGGAAAATATCACTGAGTATACACTTAAATGCATTTACATCTGTCCCTGTACAGATTGTTCAATTTGTTTTCTGAGGAAACCCACACGAATAAATAACGCAGGATTTGAACATCAATAGCACTTAATGGGCCGATAGCTCAGCTTGGTGGAGCGTTCGACTGATAATCGAAAGGTCGAGGGTTCAACTCCCTTTCGGCCCATACTTCTTGTTTCTCTTCTAGATTTACTTTTATCAAAATATCATTTAAAGACAATTGTGGCCACACACTGACAGCCAATATGGCAATTAGTATTCTGATATTTACTTTCAGGAAGTGGTAGGAGAGCTTATCGACTATGTTCGATTTCTTGGATTAAATCTGTGAATTAACTTTTTTACTCGAACAAAATGATGCATAAGAAAATGAAACTCATAATGTTCACATATCATTTCACTTAAATGATTGGATATTAGAAAGGTTCAAATAAGGATATCGAATAGCCTACCAGTAAACACTACGATACGACTACACATGGAGTGTTATAGTGGTCTAGTATGAATCCATGAATCCATATAAAGATATTCTATTTGGTCTTAAACCAGGATAAGAATGCGGGAGTAAAATTAATAGTCAATAGAATCTGCGAAGATGCCATCACAAGATGGAATCAGTTCCTTTACGTAAATGACTTAAGTTTATTACAGTAATTAGTCTGATAAATTATATTCTTCCATTCCTGCAATATGACGCTTCATCGTATCTTATTACTCGAAGGTATCAAATTGGCCAACGGATCGGGCCAAAAAGGTATCCACCGAACTGTCTTGGTATAATCTGGACAACCTTTTCCAACTGATCCGTAGATTTTGGGAATTCGCAATCTCTCATAATGTTGCTTGCCTGTCATCTTGATGACTTTATGGTACGAAGACAAAATTTATCCTCTCACTAAGATGAGGCAAAGTTAATTTCGATCCTAGGCTCCTATGGAGAATGCACAAACGCAAGCAAAGGTCAGTACACATTAGAATTCAAACTCTAGGAGCTGGAATCAGGTTCAATTAATTTAGTTTATTACACAATATCCATTTACACCTAAATAATTCAAAGTGGCACACTAATTCCAAACGATTATAGTTATTATGAGTCTTGCTCCCCAGGAACTGGAAAATACTGCTAGCAAATTTGCGGCTGAAGCTATTAGTTTTGACTCACAGGGTTCGAGAGGAATGGCTATCCAATCCTATCAAAGAGCCATAGACGCATTGATGAAATTAGTCCAAATATATCCCGAGTATAGGTTAAATAGAGTATATAGAGAACGGGCAAATGCATACCAAAATCGAATACGTACACTCCAACTTTCAACAGAACTGAATCCGAGAACCCTAGGCAGAGCCATTTCACCATTAACAAAAGATCCGGCGGGTCTTAATTCTGACGGATTACGAAATGATAAAAAACCTAAAAATATGCCTATGAACTTCACAAGTCAGAGCAACGGATCAGATTCATCCACAGCTTCGGATCCGAATTTCGACGACCTTGTCCTGAAAGAAAAGCCGCATGTAAAGTGGGATGAGGTAATTGGGCTGGACGACGCAAAAAGAGCTATACGTGAGTCAATTGTTTATCCTACTAAACGTTCAGACCTGTTTCCGCTAGGATGGCCAAGAGGAATACTCTTATTTGGCCCACCCGGTTGCGGTAAAACTTTACTGGCTGCCGCTGCAGCTGCCGAAATTGATGGATATTTTTTGAATGTAGATGCGGCAAGCATGATGAGCAAGTGGTTGGGAGAAGCAGAGAAAAACGTATCTAAACTATTTATGTTGGCAAGGCGGCTCCAGGAGAATGAAGGGGTCCCGGTTCTTTTGTTTATTGATGAAATTGATTCATTACTTGGAACCAGAACTAGCGAAATCGGTGGAGAAGTACGGGTAAAGAATCAATTCCTTACTGAGATGGATGGTATAAATGTCAAGTCGAAAGATTCCCAGTTATACGTGATCGGAGCAACAAACAAGCCTTGGACACTGGAGTCAGGGTTTCTTCGAAGGTTCCAGAAGCGTATCAATGTCTCACTCCCTTCACTTCCATCTAGAGTAGACTTATTTCGTCAGTATACACGACCTCTCAATCGTGAAAAATCGCTAAAACCAGATGAATTGGCCAAATTATGTGAAGGATACAGTGCCAGCGACATAAAGGACATTTGTCAAGCTGCTCAGCTTCGGGTTGTTAACGAGCTATTTGAAAGTGGTATGGCTATGGACACCAGTTCAAACCCAAGGTCTATAAGTGTAGCCGATTTCAAGGAAATCTTTAAGGTTCGAAAACCGAGCGTTAGTGCAGAAATGCTTAAAGCTTACGTTAAGTGGAGTGATCAATTCAAAGCCCTTTGATGATTCCTGGCCGAATATCTGTCTGCCGCCTCCTTTATTTTTTGCCTTGCAACCTGTTTATTGGCATAGCCAACCACTTTTACAAACTTCCCTGGTTCTAATTCTTTGTAATGTTCAAAAAAGTGTTTGACCTTATCCAAAATGCTGGCTGGAATATCCGATATTTGTTTTATGTTCGAATAGGCAGGATCTACCTTTGGGGTAGGAATAGCAATTATCTTGGAGTCCTTTCCTTCCTCGTCTTCAGTTAACAACACCCCTAGAGGAGTAGCATGGATAACTGACAAAGGAAATAGGCTTTCTTCCCCTAACAACAATACATCGACTGGATCTCCATCTTCTTCCAATGTTCCAGGCAAAAATCCATAGTTGAAGGGATATACCATGGAAGTGTACAATTTTCTGTCTACAAACAGAACTCCTGTTTGGTGATCTAACTCATATTTTATACTGCTATCCTTCGGGATCTCAACAACTACGTTAATGTCTCCCTGAGGTTCAGTCATTGCCGATATTTTATCTACAATAGACAACTTTGGTAACAAATCATTGTGAGACATTATTATGTTTCTATTGAAACACGCCAAAAATATAAAGAGGGTTGAAGGAAGATTGCTGCCATAGAATTGGATTTACTTCCCACGTTCGACGCCAAAGCCGTAGAAAAATTTGTAAAAGAGCACTGGGAAAAAATAGATCTGCGGCAACTTACCCAAAAAGAACTAGAAGTCAAAAGATATCCTCTCTTGGGATTTATTGAAGGTCCGCCTACCATGAACGGGGACCCGCATCTAGGCCATTTACGGGGGCGTGTAATAAAGGATGCATGGTTCAGAATTAAGACACTTCAACAGAATCGGGTGGTATTCCGGGCCGGTTGGGATACTCAAGGATTGCCAGTGGAGCTACAGGCAGAGAAGGAACTGGGTCTGACAGGTAGCAAGATTGAGAACATACAAAAAGTGGGGGCGGAGAGGTTAGTGCAGGCATGCATAGATCTTATTCACAGATATAATGCAAAGTGGATTCAATCCGATGAGTTACTTGGGATGTCTTTTGACTATTCACAAGCGTACTGGACCTATAAGGATGAATATATAGAAAGGGAGTGGCGATATCTCCAAAGGGCATGGGAACAAGGCATATTGAAGGAAGGTTTCCGCGTGGTCCCATATTGTCCCTCGTGTCAAACTTCACTTAGTAACGCAGAAGTTAATCAGGGTTATGAAAATGTAGTAGATCCCTCTCTATATTACAAGGTAAAGCTAATTGACCAGAATGTGTTTTTAGTAGTGTGGACAACAATGCCCTTTACGCTTGTTACCGACGAATTAGTTGCCGTGAATCCTGAAGCAAACTATGCATACGTCAAAACAGGTCAGGAGATTTGGGTCTTGGCAAGAGAAAGACTAGAAGATCTATTTGCCTATCTGGATATTCGGGAATTTGATATAGTAAAAATTGTGTTGGGAAAGGAACTTGAAGGGCAAAGGTACATACATCCTTTCCTTGCAATGATACCTGGATTGGAAACGCTATCAAAAACAGGAAAAATCCATCAAGTTGTCGCTGAAAACTTTGTTGATACTAAAACCGGGAGCGGAATCGTTCATTTGTCTCCAGCCAATGGAGAGATGGATTTTCAAATTGCTACCAAGCGAGGTATTCCTTTATTTTCTCCAATTGACGATAGAGTGATGTTTACAAAGGACGCAGGTATATTCAATCAGTTTTTTGTTAGAGATGCTGATGACCTTGTCATTCAAAAATTAAAATCTACCGGTCATTACGTTAAAGCTGGACGAATTAAGCATCAATATCCTACATGTTGGCGTTCTCATCACAAATTGGTATGGTTGGCTAGACGTGAATATTTCAATATGACTGAAACTTTAGGCTCGAAACCCTTGGACGCAGCTCAAAATGTTAAGTATTTTTTCAACGCTCCTATGAATAGATTTATTGAGATTATTAAAGAAAAAGTACCATGGTGCATTACAAGAGAAAGATTGTGGGGAACTCCTCTTCCTATATGGTCATGTATGAATTGTAATAAGAAGGATCTGTTGTGTTCAAGGAAGCAAATCGTAGAAAGGGCGATTAGTCTGCCAGACGGAGAACAATTCCCATTGCATAGGCCTCAGTTGGATAGAATTAATCTTAAATGTGACTCTTGTGGGGCGATAATGCAGAGGGAGCAGTTTGTACTGGATACTTGGCACAACAGCGGAGCTGCGCCTTTTGCTTCACTGACTGATTCTGAATATCACAAACTCGTTCCAGTCCAGTTCCTTACTGAAGGAATAGATCAGACTAGAGGATGGGCCTATACGATGCTACTAGAAAATGTAATTCTATCTGGGTCGCCTATTTCCCCCTATCAATCATTTCTTTTTCAAGGTCATGTCTTGGATGAAAAGGGTAACAAGATGAGCAAGAGTTTGGGCAACGTAATCGACGCTATACCGTTCTTAACCACTAATCCCGTGGACATAATTAGATACTACTTCTTGTGGAAGTCTTCCCCTGCTGAAGCCTTGAACTTCGATGTAAGAGAAATGTTGAGCAGACCCCATCAGATCATTAGCACGCTCTACTATCTACACAAATATTTTTATCAAAACAGTACGTATGACAAATACGATCCAAATAGCCATGATCTTGATTGGACAAAGAGTAGAAACCTTTTATCAATCTCTGAAGTATGGATTCTGTCAAAGTTTCAAGTTCTAATTTCCGGTTTTTCAGTGGCTTTTGATGAATGTAGATTTCATGAAGCAGCAAAGCTCCTTGAGGAATTCATAATCAACTTTCTCAGTCAAACCTACATTCCTATTGTCAGGAATGATTTATGGGACGACAATCAACAATCATGGGAAAGGAGGATATCTGTATATTCTGTGTTAAGTCATATACTAAAAAACCTAGATATCATGCTTCATCCAATTTCTCCCTTTGTGACAGAGTACCTATACCTGATGTGTTTTAAGGATAATGAAAGTGTAATGTTAGAGAAATGGCCAATTCCCAACAATGACTATGTGGATCGTGATGTAGAATCAGGATTTGACTTCCTGAAGAACGTGATTTCTCTTTCCAACGCAGCTAGGATGAAAGCCAAACTCAAGCGAAGGTGGCCCATCAATGAAGTTCTAATATTCTCCACCGATATCCGTTTTCTTAGTAACCCTGCCCTAATGGAGATTTTGAGAAACCAAATAAACGCTCAGAACTGTCGCCTCTTTGAAATCCCATTATTCAAGTCTCAAACCTCTAAACTGAATTCATTAATAGCATGTGGCGCCCCAATTAATGTGGAGATAAATATCCTCACAAAAAACGTGGCACCTAGAGTTAAGAGCAAGATAACTCCTCTAATACGAAATTTTAAGGAGATTGATAAGATCGAAGTTCTTCGTTCCTTGAACACAGAAGGCAGGATAGCTGTTAATGTCCTAGATGAGGAGATCGAGCTAAGGGAAAATGATCTTGTTATTGAATATTCCACTTTGGACGCCTATTCAAGTGTAGAACTTGATGATCTGATCGTCTTTATTTCAACTTCCCGATCGAATCACCTGGTAAATTTGGGATTTCTAAGAGATTTGGCTAGGAATTTGCAACAACTGAGAAAGGAATATGGACGCAACCCAACTGACATTTTGCCCATTGCTCATGTGGCAAGACTCAACGAGTCAGAAATGCGGGATCTTTCTCAGCTAAAAGATGAACTAAAATTCCTGGTAAGAGTCAACGAGGTTATATTCTCATTGAATGCCTTAGATGGTGTTAGCTATAAAACGATTAATTTAGATGGACGGCAGATCCTGATTTCAATATGAAGTTTGGTATGTGTCCACATTACAGTCAGGAACAATTTTAGCTTTCGGTCAAGTCTTTTAACCGTGGTAAATTAAATAGAAAAAGCTGGAGAATGGATGCCATTGATTAATAATAAGCAGATTGCTCTTGATAGCGGGCAGGTCACTTTAGATGAATGGCTAGTAGAGAGACTCCGAGATAAACTTGCAAAGACCTCGCTACTTTCTGGAAGATTACGCCATCCAATTCTATTGTACAGAAAAACTATGGAAGAATCTGAGCAATCAGCTGAGGAAGAAATCGCCACGATTTGTAAAGATTTTATCATCGTGCAAGTAATTGTATACGGTGGATTTATTCCGCCAACTTTTCATCAGCAGTACATTTTCACTCCAGATAAATTTGCATCATGGGTTATGCATCGTAGCCGTGAACTGGTGATGCAATGCCTAGAAAATATTGAAGAGCTTTCGCAAAAATCCTAGGTCATTTGGCAAACATACAAAAATGAAGACTGCCTATTCTGGAAATTTGAATTATACATTCGCCTAACAGGTGACTATTGCAAAGAGTCAGTTCCAGATATCCCTAGTGGGGTATTCACTGCAGATGTTATACGCCTCGTCATTTGATAATTGCTGGCGTGACAAGGACAAGTACAAAGCCTAATGTTGTGACCTTGTTTAGATCCCCTAATAATTCCATCACATGATGGATGTTGCTGTCGTGTGCAATCCGTTGATCTACTCTCCAATATTTTCTTTTATGTTGAAAATTCCTTTAATTAAAGTATTATGATCATACGAGTTAACCACTTTTAAACACGACCCCCCATTTCATTATTATGAAGGTATATTCAGAGGATAGACCATGGGGCAGGTTCGAAAAATTTCATGAAAATAAGATGAGCACAGTTAAATTAATTTATATCATTCCTAACCGTCGGTTGAGTCTCCAATATCATTCACACAGAAACGAATTCTGGAGGATAATAAGGGGAACTGCAGAAGTTGAAGTTGACGGCCAGATCTTTAATGTAAAGGAAGGTGACGATATCTCTATTGGTTCAAAAAGTCAACACCGGATCAAAGCCTTATCAAATGGATGTACTGTGCTGGAGATTTCCTACGGCCACTTTGATGAATCCGACATAGTACGAATTGAAGACGATTTTAACAGAATCGATCCTAGCACTCCTCGATCGCCTTAGCAATACTAACGATCAACGAAATACAAATAAAGCCCTCTTAATGTTTTACCGTTATGAGCGCAAGCAAGAAACCCCACATGAACCTAGTTGTTGTAGGTCATGTCGATAATGGTAAATCAACTACTGTTGGTCATCTAATGGTGGACTTAAAAGTTATTGATCAACGGACTATCGACGCATACGCGAAGGAATCCGAAGCAACGGGTAAGGGTGACACCTTCAAGTATGCATGGGTTTTGGATAGCATTAAGGAAGAAAGGGATAGGGGTGTAACCATAGACCTTGCTTTCCAAAAATTCGAGACTCAAAAATTCTTTTATACACTAATTGATGCCCCAGGCCATAGAGATTTTATCAAAAATATGATTACCGGAGCATCCGAAGCCGATGCCGCTGTTCTTGTAGTCTCTGTGAAACCTGGTGAAACCGAAGCTGCTACAGATCCTGGGGGTCAAGCACGGGAACACGCATTTTTATCCCGTACATTAGGCGTAAGTCAGATCGCTGTAGCTTTAAACAAGATGGATGACGTTGCTTATTCAGAACAGCGATATAAGGAAGTAAAGGACCTGGTAGAGAAAATGTTGAAGTTAGTAGGCTATAACACGAGCAAAGTTCAGTTTATCCCAGTTTCCGCATGGAAAGGCGACAATTTGATTAAGCTTTCTGAAAATACACCTTGGTATAAGGGTCCAACACTTGCTGAGTCTCTCGACATGTTTGAAGCTCCAGAGAAACCAATTGGTAAGCCTCTTAGAATTCCAATTCAGGATGTATACACTATTACTGGAGTTGGAACGGTACCTGTGGGCCGAGTAGAAACTGGAGTTGTGCGGGCCAATGACAAGGTAATAGTGATGCCGTCTGGAGTGACCGGTGAAGTAAAGTCTATAGAGACTCATCACACCCAAATGGAATCAGCTGAAGCAGGCGATAATATAGGGTTTAACTTACGAGGAGTTGACAGAAAATCAATAAAGCGCGGGGATATACTTGGATCAACTGATAAGCCACCTTCTGTCGCTCGAGAATTTGAGGCACAAATAATTGTGATTCATCATCCTACCGCGATGGCTCCGGGATACACACCTGTTCTACATGCCCACACCGCACAAGTAGCAGCTACTCTTTCGGAATTTGTAGCAAAGATAGATGCGAAGACTGGGGGAATTGTAGAAGAAAAACCAAAATTCTTGAAAACTGGCGATGCTGCTATAGTAAGAGTGAAACCTACCAGACCACTTGCAATTGAAACCTTCAAAGAGTTCCCCGAGATTGGAAGATTTGCGCTCCGGGATATGGGAACTACAATTGCAGCTGGTGTGGTGAAAGGGATTATAGAAAAATATGATCCTAGTAAGAAATGAGTGATCTAGTTGCCTCAAGAAGCAAGAATAAAACTAACCAGTACCAATCTCACTACCTTGGAGACTGTTTGCTCCGAAATTAAGGGACTGGGAGAGAAAAACGGAATCAGGCTAAAAGGACCCCATCCGTTACCCACTAAGAAGATGAAGGTGGTAACAAGAAAATCACCTTGTGGCCAAGGAACAAACACCTATGACAAGTACGAATTAAGAATCCATAGACGGGTCATTGATTTAGGCGCAGACGATAGAGCAATTCGGCAATTAATGCGGTTAAAAATACCTGATGATGTGTATATTGAGGTCTCATTGACTCAATAGACCCTTCAGACTCACATATACAAATTAAAACCTTACGACACTTCTGTCAGCATAAATCAGCCGATTCGTTGTTATCACAACGTTCATTGCAAGCCATTTTTTTAATGAAGGTTCACAAGCTTCTGCGCACTGCTAAACAATATTTTTAGTTCTGAGACTGGTCCATGGATTTCTAGTTTCTCTGTTCCTTGTATGCAGATCTTGGCTTTTCTGAATATGAATCCTTTCTCAGAGTACTCCAAACCATGCAAACGATCTAGCCTCTCGCTCACAATATCATTTGACTTGTGGATATGGCCTCGTTTAGCAAATAGAATTATCCTTCGGTCGGTCATTAATAATTTATACTTCTTTCCAGAATATTCGACAGGACACTTGCCATAAAACTTAACATTTTCGACAGGTAAGAGAAAATCATTCAAGGTCATGATTTTATTTATGCCTATTCTGTAAACTCTAGAATATATATCAAAACAAGTCTCAAATTATTGCTGACATGATGGACAAAAATTGATAACAGACTTATTGATCTTTGATTGTCGCCTGAGTCCATTGTCTCAAATACTGAATATTTTATATCCGTCACTATGGATTGAAATATGTTGGAAAAGGTGACGGCCGTGACATCATATGAAAATAGGAAAAGATTCCATGATTTGCCAGAGTTCCCAGATGGTCGGGTTGGGCTCCTCCTTTCATCAGTATATGTAGGTGATGAACAGACGGTCTGTCTTTTATTTTATGACTTTGAGGAGAATCAACTAGTTGCCTGGAAAGATAGAACCAATCATCGACCTTATTGCTATACTAAGATGGAGTTCAAGGACAGAGCAGAGGCGATTTGCAGAGAAGACAAGAAGTTATCACTTCATCTAACAAAGAAACGAGATTTGATCAATGATCAGATTATTGAAGTTTTGAAAATCATGGCTCCAGACCCACTTTCAATTGGTGGAACTGACAATAGCGTAAGAGAAAGAGTCCGATCTTGGGAAGCTGATATCAAGTACCATGAAAATTATCTTTACGATTCTGGCCTTATTCCGGGTTCATACTATCGACGGAAAGGAGACTCTATCGTCAATGAGGATTACGGTATCTCTGAGACAGTTAAAGAGGCATTAAAGCGTCTTATTTTGAATAATAATGACAATAATAGTAAAAATGAATCTATGCATATTTCAAATAATGATTACCAGAGTCTTGTTACTAGTTGGGCCAATCTACTAAACCAACCGGTACCGGAATTTAAAAGAGTTGCACTTGATATCGAGGTAGAATCGGAAGAAGGGCAAATGCCTACTCCTCGAGAACATGAAAGAAGAATAATTGCCGTAGGGCTAGTTGGTAGTGATGGTTTCAAGAAGATACTTGTTTTGGGTAGGAGGAATTCAGGTACAGTTGAAGAGGTGAATATGCCTGAAGCCGAGCTATGTCTGACCGAAAAGCAATTGATAGAAAAGACGTTTAAGGTGATAAACTCCTATCCGATAGTTATCACTTATAATGGTGATGACTTTGATCTTCCGTATCTGTACGCCCGATCACAGGATTCCAGGATCGATCCCACTTCGCATTCTATTATTCCAAAGGAACAAGTACCTATACTAGTAAAGAGAGATAGCTTTGTCAAACGAGGAACAATGGCTGACCCAGTTCGCCTAAAGAATGCAATACATCTTGATCTGTTTAGGACATTTCAGAATAGATCAATACAGATTTACGCATTTGGTAACAAATATTCTGAGTACACGCTTAATGCTATATCTCTTGCCCTACTGGGTGAAGCGAAGCTGGATTTAGATCTGGACATTAGTGATCTACCATTACAGAAGCTGGCGGAATACTGTCTTAGAGACGCCGATCTTACTTTCAGGCTTACTAGTTTTGGTAACAATCTGCTCATGAAACTTCTGATAGTAATAGCCCGAATCGCCCGATCATCCCTTGACGATGTTTCTAGGTTTGGGGTCAACCAATGGATTCGAGGGATGCTATATTATGAACATAGAAAAAACAATCTTCTTATTCCTAGGCGAGAGGAACTCGGTGCAAAAGGGTCTTCATCGACTGTTGCTATCATTAAAGAAAAGAAGTATCGTGGAGGACTCGTGGTAGAACCCAAGTTAGGAATTCATTTCAATGTGATAGTGGTCGACTTTGCAAGTCTTTATCCAAGTATTATTAAAGTATATAATTTATCCTATGAGACAGTCAACTGTCCACATCAAGAATGTAAAAATGATACCAGTCAACTGATAGCTGGCACGACGCATTGGATTTGTAAGAGGAATAGAGGACTTACGTCACAACTTATTGGATCTCTAAGAGATCTGCGTGTCAGGTATTACAAACAATTATCTAAGGAAAAATCAATTGGTATAGAAGAACGCCTGCTTTACAGCGTGGTAAGCCAGGCAATTAAGGTAATCCTTAATGCAAGCTATGGGGTTATGGGAGCCGAAATATTTCCTCTTTATTGCCTGCCTGTTGCTGACGCTACCGCTGCACTCGGAAGAATGACGACCTATTCCACCATCGAAAAATGTAGAGAAATCGGTATTGATGTAATTTATGGAGATACTGATTCATTATTTCTGAAGGGCCCTTCGTCTAATAAAGTAGATGAAATTACGAGATGGGCGAGAGCTAAGTATGGAGTCGATTTAGAGATTGATAAAACTTATAGGTATGTTGTATTCAGTGAATTGAAAAAAAATTATCTTGGAGTCCTGTCTGACGGAACGGTAGATGTTAAAGGCCTAACTGGAAAAAAGTCTCATACTCCTCCTTTCATTAGAAATGCATTTTCCCATATGCTAAATATTTTGAGTAAAGTTGACTCTGAGAATGATTTTGAATCAGCAAGAGAGAAGATAAAAAGGATTCTTCAAGATAATGCAAAGAATCTAGTAAGCCGCCGGATCCCCATACAGGATTTGAGCTTTAATGTAATGATAAACAAGTCACCGGATAAGTATGGAAAGAAAATTAACCATACGACTGTAAAATCAAGCTCAATAGATGGTTCCGATGTCATTGGAAAGGAACCTCACAAAGGGCTTCCACAGCATATCAAGGCAGCAAGATTACTGGTTGAAAAAGGACGGGAAGTAAAGGCAGGCGGAATAATTTCCTACGTGAAAACCCGGACAGTGGAAGGTGTGAAGCCAGTCGAGCTCGCAAAGCCGGAAGAAATAGACACCGACAAATACCTTGAAACTATGGAAGTTACTTTTGATCAGTTACTCGCATCTTTGAATTTCAATTTCAAATCATTGGTTGGACAGCCACGCCAATCCAATTTGGATGAACTCTTTTGGGGAGGATCAGCCTAGGCTCCTAGAATTGCAAGCGAAATTGTAAGTTTGATCAAGCAAACATAAACAAGCCTTCTCACCTGTAAAAATTATTAAAAAGGTCTACTTAAATACAAGAAATTCTCTCGGGAAAAAATAGGAGAATGGATCTATTTTCTATCTTGAGTTACTCTTAACTCTCCTCTATCTGTGCATCCACAAACCCTGTCTTCAAACCAGTCCTATCGATTATTGTAGAATCTTTGCCAGATTTCTGAGTATACACATAAACCTGGATATCATTTCCATCAGGCCCAGGTATCATGTAACTATCTTCGATATGATATCCTAATGTGTTGAAGTGCATGTCAAAATAGTCCTTGTCTTCCGCTTGTACCACAAACAAGCCTGCCGTCGCCTGAGTTGAGTTTGTTGATAAATTATCTGGTGCGTTTTCTGCGCCAATTACATTAATTTTTCCAGGCGGAGCTGCCGCATCTTGGTTCATGGGATCTGTAAATGTATATGTTCCTTGTGTGTCAAAGGTAAATTGAGTTGAATTTTGATATGGTATAGACCCATTCGAGAGAAGGACTTGATTATCGCTGTCTTGAACAAGTGAAATACCATGAGGATTCAACTTGTCAGCATTTGACCAGATAACTTTTGTTCCCTCGACGATGGTTGCATCAAGAGGAAGGAATCCCTGATTTACTAATCTTTTATCGGGCATCAAAATCACCAGATTTGCTACGTCAGAGTCTAATGTCATGGAATTCGTTTGTGCAATGTCAGCAGCACTTAGGCGTGGACCAGCAGCGGGAACTGTACTTGAACCTCCCCCATTTGGAGTCGTATTTGCAGGTTCTTCTGTTCCTGGCAGATCATCTACCTGAGCGTAAACTGGCTCAACTGAGCTATAGGTACCCGCGCCTAACAAAATCAGGATAGCAGCAGCAGAAACGGTAAGCGCTATGACGCTCAAACTTATATTCATTTGGAGGCTGTAGGCAGACTCCCATTTATAATGCATTGTGTTTGAAAATATTGACTTTCATATCGTACTACCTATGGAAATTCCTGAATCAGCACGTTTTCAACCGAAGAAATAGTCGCCAATGTCTCAACATTTATACCATAATTTGGTCCGACCATACCTATTGCCGATTCTAGATGCGGTCCAATCAATTTTTGTTTCACCCGAATTAGGAGATATTGGAGTGTCATTCGCTGATTTTCCCAGGAAAGTTTCACTTATCGACTCAAATGTGATAGTGTATGGAGTTCCCCTGGACCTCACGACTTCTTTTGGGAAAGGAACGAGGCAAGGACCCAATTCTATCAGATTGACTTCTGCAAAACAGATAGAAACGTACGTATTTGAAGAAAATATCGATTTGGCTGACAAAGTTAAGATTTATGATTTGGGTGATATGAAGATGCCGCAACTTGATTCTGACAGTAGTTTGAGCTCTATCATCTCATCTATTGGGTCAAACATTAGTATGACTGCACATAATATAAAATCGAGTGGTAAAATTCCAATTTTGTTAGGGGGTGAACACACTATCTCGTACTATCAACTTAAGGCGTTGGCTGATGCGAAACCTTTAATTCTTCATTTCGACGCACATAGGGATTTGAAGCCCGAATACAGTGGTATGGCCATGTGTCATACAACACCTTTTTACCACCTAATTAACGAAGGGCATATTCTTGGTCACGATCTAGTTCAAATTGGAATACGACAATGTGATAGAGAAGAGAATCAATATGCACTAAATAAAGGAGTCATTACATTCGATGCATGGACCATTCATGACAACATAGATAAATTGTTGTTATATCTAAAAGAAGTTACCTGCAATAGAGTTATCTATATTTCATTTGACATAGATGTTTACGATTTATCATATGTTCCCTGCACTGGATGTCCTGAACCCTATGGTTTGGACCCTTTTCAGGTGGCTAAAATAATTAAAAGTATAAGCCCCTCTGCCTTGCTCATAGGCATGGATATAGTGGAAGTAGCGGTTAGAAATGATGATTATAGGGAAGGTGCGCTGGCTGTCCAGACTCTCTACAGAATATTGGTTAATTTGCAAAAGGCTTTTTCATAATTACAAGACTTTGCCATAAAAGGGAATAGATATAGTGATGCACTAACTGACAAATTGAGGTCGCTTAGATAGTAACATAGGGAGGTTCAATGGTAGATACGGTTTATCAGCAGTCTTATTTGTTATCTCATTGATCAAACCATCTATCGTCATCGTCCTTCTTTCATTTGGGTTCATTCGATCGCGGATTTGAAATCTTGCCTCTTCAACCTCAGTATCTCCAACAACAACGATGTAATTAATCCATTCCATTTCAGCATCTCGAATTTTTTTTCCTACTGATTCATCCCGATCATCTAGATCCACCCTAATATGTTTGCTCAAAATTTCAACAGCTATCTTCTCACAATAATCTGTATGGTTTGAGGTTACGGGAATCAAACGCATTTGAGTTGGCGAAAGCCATAGTGGCAGAGTAGGCTTATTGCCAGTTCTTGAGCTTTTTGCAGCCTTTTCTAATAATGCATAGATAACGCGTTCAATCGCACCACTCGGTGAATTGTGTAAGATTACTGGATACTTTCTTGATCCGTCTTCATCGACAAATGTAATGTTATAGCGCTTACTATTTTCAATATCGATCTGGTCCGTGGAAAGTGCAGAAGCCTTTCCTTGATTATCTATGAAGTTAAACTCCCATTTTAAAATAAAATAGAAAAATCGTTCTTTCCAAACTTCTACTAAAACTGGACGATTAAATTTCCTAGCTAAATCGACAATCATATTCCTATTTTCTTGTAGGCAAGCCTCAGTAAATCGTACTGCCATTTCAACGTCGTTTGTGGTTGAAATACCCAAATCATTTAGCACAGTGGTGGATAAGTCAAATCTTTTAAGAAGCTCGGCCTTAGCCTCCTCCATATTTCTGCAAAAAGAATGACAATCAGGCATGCTGAATGCCCTCAATCTTTTCAACCCTACAATCTCTCCGGTCTTCTCTCTACGGAAGCTATATCTAGTTAGTTCATAGAGTCGAAGAGGGAGATTCTTGTAAGAAATCAATAAATCCTTTGCCATCAGAAATTGGCCAAAGCAAGCTGCGAATCTAAGGAAATATTGTTTCCCATGGTCAGTAGCGATATTGTATTGTCTGGCAGGAAATCGGTTAAAATAACTCTCTAGTGATGGATGCTTCGAATCATACATTATAGGAGTTTCTATTTCTATTCCGCCGTAGTCCATCACCATTTTGGTAACGTACTGTTCTATAAGTGACTTGATTAGGCGACCCTTTGGATAGAACCGCATGTTCCCCGAATCGGAAGCTGGTTCATAATCAGCTATACCTAATTTGCGCATTAATTTAACATGGGGTGGAATTTCATCGACAGCCCTCCTCTTCTCAATCTCATATTTTATCAGAATCTTAAGATTGATTTGCTTGTTCGAACATTTGTAATCGTTTAGTGGTATCATCTCCCCGTCTGGATTCATCACAAACCATTGTGATCGCAGTGAATCCTCTGCGATTAGCGCACTGGAGATTGCACTATCGGGTTTAATGGACGCTGTATCGGGTAGTGCACTACCCTCTTTACCGGGATATTTATCAATAGAGCTCTTATCATAGATCCTAAAATTTTCAGCTAAAGGATGAGCCTTGACCTTCACCGAAAACGACTTCGTCCATCCGAAAGGTGCCCTACTGACTTGTATATCATCTTTCATGGTTTCTTTTGTCATCAAGTCCATAATCTTAAGAGCTTGCTCTGGCGATGCAAGATTCGAGCTCAAATGAGAATAAGGGTAAATTAGGAGCTTGTTGTTCTTGATCCTTTGCATATACTGTTTGATATCCTGTGCTGCAAATTTTACAATGGCTAATTCATCGCCCTCTTCTACTGCTATAAGTGTAACAACTAAGTCTTGAAGTCTAACCTTTTGTCGCGATACGTCCGGATCAGCGTATCTTTCTTGTATCTCTCTTGCAACAGGTTCATACTCGAAGAATTCAGCATGAAGTTGTAGTACTCGCATTCTATGGACGTTATTAGGAATACTTGGATGATTAAAGGGTTTTGAACTTAAGAGCAGTTGCCATTGGGTCGAGACTAAAGAAGTGAACTGCTTAATAGCATCTACATCGCACTTTTTGGACCGCTCCACTTACCTTAGTCCCATCTCGCTCGTTCATTATCTCGATCTTCTTTGGTAGCTTTTTTCCAATCTTTATAATGTTGTCTACAAAGGTAAATTCGTTTGCTAGAAGAATCGACCATTAGATCAATGGCCATTGCAGCTTTGCTTCCGCTCATGGATCTAAGGGCGATCTGATCGCATCCTTGTACACTACATGCAACTCCTTTATCGACTTTACCCATATTATTGTAAAATGAAAGGGGTTGTATAAAACTTTGATCGACAATTAATTGCTGCATTAGTATTTGGGAGAATAAGTTTCCGCAGATTCTCATGCAGCATAGTATTGTAGTACACAGGAATATATCTGTCATTCAGCAAAGCAACTTATTCCAGATAGAAATTTCTGGAAGAATACTCAATTATTATTCCGGACAGTTATATTAGATAAAATAATTGCATACTTATCTTCAATTTACACTAACTTAAGGTTTAGTATAGGGTTCAGTTCTTTATAAATACTTAAAGTTCCAGCGGATTGTGAATGAGATCTATTAACGGATTGTTATCATTGTTAACGATCAGACTTTCAAATCTGATTGATAGTAACTATACAAGAAAAGCAAGTGTTACTTTTATAATATCCTTGATATTATTATCGATGATTTCGGTATCCGATCTCGCTGGTGCTCAATTAGTATCTTCGCAAGCCGACTCGAGTGCATTGAGGGATGCTTCTAGGCCACTTGGCAAAGCTATCAATCCAATAACGGGTTGCAATGAGCCGATCGATATCAGTAATGCATCGAGCAGCAGCATTGATGATAGTAACGATAATGAAGTGGATGTTCGGTCAGCATTTGACAATGATGAGGATACGGAATGGTCAGAAGATAGGGTAGGGGCGTACTTGGACTTCGACATTGGATCAATCCGATCGATTTGTGATATAGAGATCCTTTGGGACGAAGGAGATGAGAAATCGTACAATTTTGTAGTTTCAGTATCCGAGAACGGCACTGAATTTAAGGATATAATTAGAGCGTCAAGTAGCGGAGATTCAAGCCTACCAGAATCATACCCAATTCCAGATTCCATGGCTAAGCAGATTCGACTTACAGTTTATGGGAACAGTGAAGATGAAACTGCAGCCGTTAAAGAAATAAGCGTGAATGGAAGAGACGTAAGGAAAATAGGACAAGAGTACAAAATCTGTGAAGAACTTCCAATCGCCAAGTTATTGGCCACTCCTAGCCAAACTGGAGATCCTCCAGAAAATGCAGTTGATGGAGACATTCTGACAACTTGGTCAAATATTGGACTTGGTTCTTTTATTCAAGCTGATTTAGGTGCGATGAAATCTGTCTGTGGTGTAAGTATCGCTTGGTATAATGGAGAAAGTAGACAGTACGAGTTTGAAATTTCCGTCTCTAAAGATGGTATGAACTTTGACCAAGTTTATGAAGGAATAAGCAGTGGCTCATCTATTCGACCTCAAAATTATGCTTTTTCGGATGCAAATGCTAAGTATGTAAGAATTACTGTTTTCGGTAACGATAAGAATAATTGGGCCGGTATTACTGAATTGTCAATAAAAGGGTTCACTCCGCCATTACCACCCAACGTACCTCCAGTTGCCAACTCAAAAAGCATTTCAACTGACATGAATGTCTCTATGCCAATCAAGTTATCCGGATCAGATCCCGAAGGCTCTATATTGACCTTCAACGTAGTTGATCTTCCTAAACATGGTCAATTATCATCCGTGTCAGCTGACACTGTGAGATATACCCCTGAGGAGGGATATTCGGGTATTGATAGCTTCACATACGCTATCAAAGATGATAAAGGCTTGACTAGTGCAAAAGCAACTGTTACTGTTGATATTAAGGAAGTCCTTGAATGTAGGATGCTTAATCCTACAATGGTAACAGCAATAGGAAGCGATGATACTAATGTTCCATCCAATGTAATAGACAAAAATCTTAATACGATGTGGTCTAGGGAAGGGGCAGACTCCTGGATTCAATTTGATTTAGGTTCAAAAGCGAAAATTTGTAGCGTCGATATTGCATGGTATAGAGGAGACATGAGACAAAATATTTTCACCGTATCTGTCTCAGATGATGGATCAGTCTTTAAGAACATATTTGAAGGAGAAAGCAACGGTACTGCTACTGGTTTTGAAAAATACAATTTACCTTCAGGTGCCGACGGAAAGTTTGTAAGAATTACAGTAAATGGTAACTCTGAGAATAACCGGGCCAGTATTACAGAGATAACATTGTTTGGAGTCGGAAATGTATCGGAACCTCCATCATCGCCACCTCCAAGTCAACCTCCACCATCGACACCTCCAAGTCAACCTCCATCATCGCCACCTCCAAGTCAGCCTAATCCAGGCGGTAACGGTAGCGATGCGAGTACTAATGATAAATTCGGAATTAAGAAAATCTATTCTACGAAACCTGGTGGTGAGGAATGGTTTATGAATATGCAAGATCCGAATAACGATCCGAGATCAAAACCACCATCAATGTCAAAAAATAGTGATGGTTCATGGCGGGTAAGTAGTGATCAAGTCAGGTATGGTGTTTACACATCAGCTGGGTACAAACCTGACGACGTAGCAATTGATCATGGAGCTATCGCGAGCCGAGGATATATGCAATCGCCAAACGACTGGAAGAATATAGAGATGACAGGGCAGGTTAAATTCAACTCTGGTGATAGCGGAGAAAATTGGGCATGGTACGCAAGGGGTGGTAGACACACGGGAAGCGGCAATCCTGAGGGATGTGAGGGCAGCTCACTTAAAGGAGACCTGAGGTATACTGATGGGACTGTGAGATGGGCAAAAGAACAATGGCATGTAAGCTATGTCTTTAGCAGCTGGAAGAATTCGCCTGCATCTGCAGATGGTAAGTTCGTCGGCTTTAAAGCCATGATGTATAATACAATAATTGATGG
>DASSCH010000096.1:0-3121 GCA_035697905.1 Nitrososphaeraceae archaeon | reverse complement strand
AAAATTAAAGAAGATATAGACTCAATCAATAAATTGAAAAAATGAAAATTCTATGAACGTTATTTGATATGCATAATGTACTAGTTATAGATGTTATAATTGCGTATGACAGTAGAAATTCATCTGACTTGGTAAAAGCTTGCGGACCGTGCGCAACCCCACAGCAGTTAGGAATTATTAGACAACGCAGCCATAGTAGGATCAAATTGTATAGTAACGATAATCATCCTTGGGATGCCCAGACATACGACAAGGTTTCAAGCAATGTGCAGTTACAGTGGGGTCTCAAGCTGCTCGACAAAAGAACATGGATTGGAAATGAGATAGTCATGGATGCTGGTGCTGGATCCGGTAATCTGACCAAGATTTTAGCCGACAAATTGCCACAGGGTCAGATTTATGCCGTTGACGCTGACCCTAATATGGTTCAGCAGGCAAAGTCTAATTTGTCTGGTTGCAGCAATGTGCAAGTCATTCACTCAAGCATGGACAAAGTGAATCTTCCAACAGAGGTCGATGTAATTTTTTCTAACTCAGCTCTTCACTGGATTCTAGACCAAGAAGGTCTATTCTCACACTTCTGGCAACTACTGAAACCAAATGGTGAGCTTTTGATCGAGTACGGAGGTTACGGTAATGTAGAGAGACCATTATCAGTTATTTTCAAAATAACGCAGTCCGACCAATTCAGAGAACACTTTGTTGATTGGAAACAGTCATGGTATTTTCCGAAGCCTGATGAGATAGAGAGATTGCTACAGAAAGCAAAATTCAGAAACACCCAAGTCAATTTGTCAAAACGAGCCACAATCTTTCCTGATCGTCATAGCTTTGCTATTTTTATAAGAACAGTAATAATGAAGCCTTTCCTTGGTTATCTTCCCGATGCTAAGAAAAAAGAACAATTTCTTGATGTATTCCTAAATGAGTTTGAACGCACCGGCTGGGCATGGTCAGTGGACTTTATGCGCTTAGGCATTTCTGCTGAAAAATTGTAGCATGATTTCCCACATGCCGGTAAAACCTTTCCAAACAATACTAATTCAAAATTCTTAAACACTGATCTTACCACCTCCTATACACTGATGCAATTGTTATGGAGGATTGTAGGTGTATCACGTCTCAATTTAGCTACAAAAAACAATATATCATCATGCAGGTCATGTTGCTATGAAATTAGATATTGGATCAAATTAAGTTTGGCGTGCACCTTCCAGTGATGGGATTTGATAGTAAGGAGCATACAACAAAGGAAGAAATAATATCGCTTGCTCAGTACGCCGAAGCACTTGGGTATGATTCTCTAAGCGTAAATGATCACATTGTTTTTCATACGAGCTGGCTTGATGCAATAAGCACGTTGTCTGCCGTTGCAGCCTCTACAACACGCATCTTGATCGGTACTTCAATCTTGAACATTGTAGTAAGAAATCCTGTTGTGTGTGCCAAGGCGCTGGCAGCTATCGATATTTTATCATCTGGAAGGTTGTTCGCTGGTGTCGGACCAGGTTCGCATAGAGGAGATTATGACGCATGCGGAATTGATTTCAACGAGAGATGGCCAAGATTTTCAGAAGCACTGGAGATTCTTGTCAAGTTGCTAAGTGACGATAATAATACTAGTAGTAGTCGACCGTTCGACTACAGCGGGCAGTACTACAAGCTTAAGGACATCTTATTGATGCCCAAGCCGGTTCAAAAACCTCATCCTCCAATATATGTGGGCAGCTGGGGCTCCGACATAGGGCTCAAACGACTCGCAAAATACAGCAACGGCTGGATGGCTTCGGCCTATAATATTACTCCTGCAAAATTCAAAGAGAAATGGAATTTCTTACTTGCCTACAGAAAATCGCTAGGAAAGGGGGATGAGGAGGAGGAGGAGGAGCAGTTTGATAACTCTATGATGTCAATGTTCGGATATATTGACGATAATAAAGACAAGGTTCGCAAGGTGGTTAAAGAAATATTATCTCCAGCTTTAAGACGGCCTGCGGAAGACTTGGAGCAAATGCTTCTTTTCGGCTCTATGGATGAATGTCTTCGCAAGATAAGGAACCTAGTCGATGCAGGAGTTAAGCGAGTCCACTTTTGGCCTGTGTTAGATTACAAGAGTCAGATTTGTAAATTCAAGAATGGAATATCCGCGGACTTTTGATCGGGCATTATTATTATTATTTATTGACCGTTGATAACATTAGTAGAGTGCATAGATACTAACTAACAAACATCAGGCGCAGTGACATAATACGATGTCGAATAGGCAACAAATTCAGTGTTGCCGGAAATCGAGCTCTTATATTTTGGTATAGTTTGCTATGTCAACATTATCAGTAGATGCTGTTGATATTATTATTATTGTTATTACTATTATTATTGTTCTGCGCAGGGAGTGGGCCATTATCAGATAGTGACAATACTGAGCCGAAGGTAAGGCCGTTATCATTGCTTGCTTTAAAGAAGGGTACTCTTGTTCCATTACCATAATCTTCCCACCATGATATGAATACATGGTTACCCGACGCAGCTATTCCCGGATCTATTGAATCCACATTTGGAGTATTGCTCAAGTTTACCTTGTCTGTAAATGTCTGTCCGTTATCGCTACTAGCTCTAAAGACTATTTCAAGATGTCCAGTCTGATTACTTGGCCATGCTACATAGACATTGTTACCAGAGGTAGCCATCGGAGCTAAAAGTACTGGAGCGATTTGGCCAGAAGTAACATCGGAAACAATCTCGGGAATGGTAGTATCTATACTGCTAGTAGCATTGGCCGTAGGGGGAATTGAAGAGAGCATCAAAAAGAGAGGCATAACTGTCAATAATAATAATAATAATAATAACCTCATCATGTCAACTTTTGTATAGTTTGTGATCATAGATCCTCCTCAGATCAGATTACTATTATTATTATATAGTTTTACATGGCTATCACGATAGTATATAGCTGTATTCCATATTTACGTCTGATACATGCTCATGACCTATTAACAGAGCCGCCAGTACTTTCTCTATTTTCACTATTATTGTTCTTTCGACTCTTTACCCGATCTAACACATAACTTGCCAATCCGCCGCCAAATCCTGCTCCTATCAAACTTATAATGCCACCATATGC
>DASSCH010000095.1:0-24298 GCA_035697905.1 Nitrososphaeraceae archaeon | reverse complement strand
TGCAAGGATTTGGAACCCCTTCTTTGGTTGCAGTCGAACGTGATTATTCTACCAGGGCCTGGGGTAGGGTTCTTGGTCTTGCGAAGGCAATTGGCAGTTCCAGACCAGGATTAATAAAAACAACGTTTAAGGAAGAAGTTGAGACAGACTGGTTTGGCGAACAGGTGGACCTGTGCGGTGGCACCCATAGCCTCATCATGAATGCATTTGAAACTTTGGTGGAAGCTGGATATCAGCCAGAGGTGGCTTATTTTGAATGCTTACATGAACTTAAGTTGATAGTTGATTTAATCCACAAGTACGGGATAACAGGAATGTACAATAGAGTTAGCGAGACTGCTCGGTATGGAGGTCTGACGAGAGGACCCACAGTTATCGATACAGGGAGCAAGGAAAAGATGAGAGGGGTCCTACGTGAGATCCAATCTGGTTCGTTCGCAGATGAATGGGTGAGCGTTTACAGGAAAGATGGTAAGAATTCATTTGAAGCTCTTATGAAAAAGATTCAAAGCCACGAAATAGAACGGGTAGGTGTTGATATGAGAAAGATGATGTGGCCAGACGAAAAACAGACAGAATAAACAAACCAGAGAAGGACTGGAAATCGACTTCCTTTGCAAATCTCAAATTATTTTCGAGGTCTGACATTGCTGGCTATATAATTAATTATAGTTGGTAATGGGGTCCCAGGTCCGAAGTTGCCCATTACGCCTTCCTCTTCGAGGACCTTTTTGTCTGCCTCAGGTATTATGCCTCCTCCTATCAGTAAAATGTTATTTCCGCCTTTCTCTCTTACTAATCTCGCCACCTTGGGAAACAAGACTGAGTGAGCACCATTTAGCAAACTCATTGCAATCACATCAACGTCTTCTTCGATCGCAATCTTCGCTACTTGTTCAGGCGTGCAGAATAAGCCAGAATAAATAACTTCCATTCCTGCATCTCTTAGCGCCCTGCAGATTACAAGCGCACCCCGATCGTGTCCGTCTAGTCCCAACTTGGAAACGAGGATTCGTATTGGTCCCTTTTGCTGTTCAGTCTCCTCTAGCATATCAATCTGCTTACTTCATAAAGATGTCGAGAAGTATATCTAATTTGCGTCTATTTATTTTGTCGTTGCTTTTCCTTTCGTTGTCTAGTCGTCATCAAACCTCCTTTTTTATTTAAGACGATATCCGAATATTAGGATTGAAATTTATTTGATATCCCTCGCATTCGTTACCAATGAATTTATACCGAATTTGTGATATCTGACTCATGCTCCAGATAGTTGAAAGACTACTCGACGGAGACCGTAGGTCTCTAGCTCGGGCAATTTCGATGGTTGATAACAACGACCCAGATTCTCAAGACATTATTCGGGAGATCTTTTCCTTAACGGGTAAATCCAGATCAATAGGTTTTACAGGCCCTGCAGGTGCAGGGAAGAGTTCTCTTATAGGAGCGTTGGTACACAATTTTCAAACAATGGGGTATCAGATAGCTATCCTGGCGGTTGATCCTACCAGTCCAATAACCGGAGGGGCAATTCTAGGCGATCGGGTTAGGATGCAAGTAACCATGGATGACCAAAATGTGTTCATGAGGAGTTTGGCCTCTAGGGGCGCTGTGGGTGGCGTTTCCAATTCGCTTAGGAATGTTATTAGGATATTAGATGTTGCAGGATTCGATCTAATTTTAGTTGAAAGCGTTGGTGCTGGCCAGTTAGAAGTTGAAATATCTCGGATCGTAGACCTCACTATTGTTGTGTTGACCCCACAGACTGGAGACAACGTCCAATCAATTAAGGCAGGCCTTAACGAAATAGGGGAAATTTATGCAATTAACAAGGGCGACCTAGAAGGCTCTGGGCATTTATTCAATTCCATTCTTGAATTTGTAGGCGGCACTGACAAGAAACCTTCTGTTTTGAAAGTATCTGCACGGACAGGAGAAGGGGTTAAGGAACTGGCTTCGCATATTGATGAGAAATTAATAAGTAACAAAGCAAGCATAACAGAGAAGAGGAAAAGTATGTTGAAAAACGAATTACAAGAAATGATATTCCGAGCCGTGGAACAAAGGGCTAAGTCGTTTCTCAAAGATAATCTGGAATACGAGAATTATGTATCTATGGTGATCGAAAAGAAAATTGACCCATACTTGGCTGCAGAACGGATCTCCGCTACATTCTTGAGGTAGTGAGTAGAAAAAGAATGGCCGAATCCAAACCATTTAAGACGGACTCCGGCATTGAGGTAAGGAAGATTTATTCTAATTCTGACATTCCACCGAATATTATTAGTAACCTCGGATCTCCAGGAGAGTTCCCATACACCCGTGGAATTTACCCTGAAATGTACCGCGGCAGGCTCTGGACTATGAGAATGTACAGTGGCTTTGGAAGTGCGGAGGAGACAAATAATAGATTCAAATTCTTGTTGGAACATGGGCAGACAGGTCTTTCCCTCGCATTCGATTTGCCTACTCAAACAGGTCGCGATTCTGATAATCCTCAGTCGGAGGGAGAAGTGGGGAGGACAGGCGTTCCAATCAGCTCGCTCGACGATATGATGACCTGTTTCGAATCCATACCCCTGGATAGAGTTAGCACATCGATGACCATAAATTCGACCGCCTCTACTCTGCTATCTTTGTACATTGTTGTGGCTGAACAGCAGGGCGTTTCACCTGACAAACTTAGGGGTACAACCCAGAACGATATTCTAAAGGAATACATATCACGCAATACATACATCTATCCACCCAAACCGTCACTTAGGCTGATTGGTGATATGATTCAGTATACCTCAAAGAAAGTACCTCAGTGGTATCCAATCAGCATATCAGGCTATCACATGAGAGAAGCTGGGTCAAACGCAATACAAGAGCTTGCCTTTACATTCGCAAATGCGATAGAGTATATAGAGACCTGTCGGCAACGGGGACTGGACGTTGACTCATTTGCCCCTAGGCTTTCATTTTTCTTCTGCTGTACAATGGAGTTCTTTGAAGAGATCGCAAAATTTAGGGCTGCTCGCAGAATTTATTCGAAATTAATGAAGGAAAAGTTTGGAGCAAAAGACCCAAAGTCATGCCATTTGAGATTCCATGTTCAAACTAGCGGTGAGTCGCTTACTGCCCAGCAAGTAGATAATAACATAGTACGGGTTTCGTTGCAGGCTCTTGCAGCTGTGCTGGGGGGATGTCAGTCATTGCATACTAATTCTCGTGACGAGGCATTGGCCCTCCCAACTGAGGAATCTGTGAAGGTTGCATTAAGAACTCAACAGATAATTGCCAATGAGACCGGGATCACAAAGACTGTCGACCCTCTAGGTGGATCGTATTATGTTGAGGAGCTTACCGCAACTATCGAAGACAAAGTTCAAGATTATTTGAAGCGGATTGAGTCCAAGGGTGGCGCTCTTGCTGCCGTGGAGAAAGGATACTTTCAAGAGGAGATTAGGAAAAACTCTTACATGCTAAAGAAAGAAATAGACCAAAATGAACGAATTATTGTTGGCGTTAATAAATTCCAGGATTCAAAAGACAGGGAACCTCAACTCAATTTGATCAACCCTGAACTAGAGAAAAAGCAGATGGTACGTTTGAAGGAATTTAAAGCATCTAGGGACCAATCAAAGGTAGACTCGATCCTCTCAGAACTTCGCAAAGCTGCAGAGAATGATAATGTAAACTTGATGCCTTATATCATTGAATCAGTTAAAAATCGCGCCACACTTGGTGAGATTAGCGCTATTTTTAAGGAAGTGTTTGGAGCCTATCTTCCAAAGATATCATTCTAAACATATTTAGCGTAAAGGTAGGCAGCTCCGTCGCAGCTTCTCTCTTTTGCGCAGATGTATAACAAGTTTATTGAGAAGGAATACGCGATTAAAGGCGGGTACAAGGTAACTGAATTTTAACCCTTGAATCGCGGTGGGCCGTTTTTCTTAGAAATACAAATTAATACTAGACAAAATCATCAGGAAGCAGATATCGTTGAGAATTGATCACATCGCTATTGCAGTCAAGGATCTTGAATCCGCTCTGGAGAACTTTAAGAATGTCCTTAATATAGGCCATGTGGATCTGGAAGATGTACCGGCTGAAAGGGTTAAGGTGGCCATTTTGAAACTCGAAGATACTAGAGTTGAGTTACTACAGCCTCTTGATGATAACAGTCCCATTTCGAAATTTCTGATGGAAAAAGGTGAAGGGATTCATCATCTAGCCATAACGGCGGATGATATCGAAAAAGATGTTGAGCGTGCCTCCTCTAATGGTGCGAAAATCTTAGGTGGGATTCGCAGCGGCTCTTATGGCAGAAAAATAACATTCATTCACCCCAAGTCAGTCAACGGAGTGTTGATGGAGATATGTCAAGCCCCACCTGAAAACTGAAAGATATCCTAATAGATTCCAGTCACCCCTCCTAGAGTATAGAGAAATATTAGCTCAGTATGATAGTCCACGCGCAGGATCTACATTCCAGTACAATCAATCCCTCTTGTTTGCCAAGAATTTTGAACTTTTTTGATCCACATTTGACACAGATGGGACATTGTCGCCCACGTTTCATAGGGTATAGATCATTGGAAACATATGCGCTATTGTAGGGGTTCCTCTTAAATGCCTCTATTTGAACCGGAAGTGGTAGCCAAAACACGTTCCTGTTCAATTTGCGTCTTTCTCAATTTCTTTAAGCGTGAAACTCCGTCAATTTCGTCTATAAACAATGCTACAGGCGTTGGAACGAGGCCTTGCCAATTGCCGTTTCGAACAATCAGATTTCTTATTCGAGTTCCATTGAAAATCTTGAACTTTACAAAGGCTGGTGATTTGACTTTTACATCCTTCGGCAGGAGGAGTTGAACAAACTGATTGCCGGAGTAGACCGTCTTGATATTCGGAATCATGGACCTTATACTCTCAAACCATGTGTAGTTATTATTGCTATTTTGAACAGTAAGTACGTAGCAATTAGACATCCTCAGCCCGCGTTTTTTTAGGGTCTCATGCACCATAGTAATTCTTTCTCCTGCCGTAAAGGGATCGTTAAATGAAAAATTAGCTTCTGGACTTCCAATCGCCACGACCAATTCTTCACATTCAGAAAGTATTTGTTCAGCAAGACTGAGGTGGCCGAGGTGGAAAGGCTGATACCTGCCTATCATTAACCCGCGGTTTGTATCGTCGACGAACTCTAATCCACCTTCCATTTATCGAGAGCTAATTTACTCTTTTCAATCTTTTGGAATAGTGGTTGAACTTCTCCGATCTTGTGGCCCGACTTAATATCTATTTGTGATGCAAGGATCCAATTCTGGTTGTGTACATTACCAGTAAGACCAAGCTGATCCCAAATTCTTACCGTAGAACTTGGAATAAATGGGTCCAATAATATAGCCAGAGATTGCACAGCACAAGCAGAAATGTAGAGCGTGTTTTGAGCCGTGTGTCTTTCCTCCCAAGGTTTCTTTTTCTGAAAATACCTGTTCAGACTAGTACTGAATTCAAGTATCTCTTTCATCGCTTTTTCGATCTCGTTTTTTGAGATTGCCGTACCAACTATGCCAGCGATATCTGATATTCGATTCGCAACTTCTAGATCAACATCATCGTACACAGATGGATTTGGAACATAACCGCCAAAATTCGTCTTGATAAAGGACAGGGTTCGATTGATAAAATTCCCAACGTTCGCGATAAGTTCGTTATTTATCCTTTCTATGAATACATCCCAATCGAAGTTTATATCTGTTTGAGAAAAAGGGGTTACCCGAGCGAGATAAAACCTCACATAGTCGGAGGGAAATAATTGCAAGAAGTCCCTAAGCCCAATGTACCAACCTCTACTCTTTGATATTTTTCGGTTGTTGAGCATTAGATGACCTCTAGTGGGAATATAGTCTGGAAGTCTGTATTCATAATCAATTCCCATTCGTATAGCTGGTAAGAAAAGGTAATGATGGTACACAATATCCTTTCCAATGAAATGAAAAATCTCGGAACTATTCCATTGTTCCTTCCCATTTTTATCTCCCGATTCCTTCAAGAATGAGAGGAAACTAGAGATGTAGCATATGTGGTTATCAAACCATCCGTAAAAAACTTGACCTCTGGCTTCTTTTTTTGGGATCGGCACCCCCCACGACAAGTCTCTAGTTATATCCCAGTCAACTAATCCCTCATCAATCCACCTCAAAACATATCTTGTGACGTCGGATTGGAGATTACGATTCGTAGTCAACCAATCTCTCAATTGTCCGGAGAAAGTTGAAAGTCTAAAAAAATAGTGAGTACTTGCTTTCTTTATCGGGACTTGGCCACAGATTCTACATCTGGGTTCCAAAATCATGTCTGGAACTCTACCACAATTTTCACATAGATCTGAATATTGATTCTCCGAAAGGCAGAAAGGGCATTTTCCCACTACATATCTGTCAGGTAGAAACTTCTTGTCAAACTCACAAAAATACTGGACAACGTTTTTCTCGTATATATGCCCGTTCTGGTAAAGCTTGTTGAAAATCTCTTGCGTTAGTCGGATGTTTTCTTCCGAACTGGTTTGGGAGAAGTAGTCAAAGGAGATACCCAATGATTGGAAGTCCTTCAGATCACTATCTCTCCAGGCTTTTACATATTGTTGTGGTGTAATTGACTCCTTCTCGGCATTTATTAGGATAGGAGTACCGAAGTCATCAGTTGCACAGAGATGGTACACATTCCTCCCTAAGTGCCTCCAATACCGAGTAAATATGTCCGCCGGCAGATAAGTCGACGCAATATGGCCTAGATGTATTTCTCCATTCGCATACGGCAAGGCACTCGTGATAATAAGGCTTTTCATGAACTGTTTGTAACCAGTATTCAAACGTGATTTGGGTCGGGATTTTAAACTTATCCTTGATAACAGACTCCTTTTTCAGAATCAAAACGACTTCTCGTTACTATTTTCCACATTAATGCCAAACGCGTCCAATGCGTACTCTGCGATCTTACGATCAATGTGTTCTGGAACGTCATACACCCGTGGCTCAAGCGAACCCATCTCTTTAGCCAAATAAATTATAGACATCATTTGATTTGCAAATGATAATGCCATGACTTCTGGAGGATGTCCTTCGGCACCTACCAAATTAATCACTCGACCGGAGGCGAGCAAATAGATACACTTGCCATTAACCATGTATTGCTGAATGTTAGGTCTAATCTCATTTGGTCTCTGATCCTGCGATTTCATGTAACCAATATCAATTTCAAAATCAAAATGACCAGCGTTACAAAGGATTACTCCATCTTTCATTCTGTCAATATGTTCCTTTCTAATAACTCTGTAGCTTCCAGTACACGTAATGAAAATGTCACCGTACGTGCACGCAGATGCTAGCGGACGTACGTCGTACCCCTCCATAAGTGCTTCAAGAGCTTTGATCGAATCAATTTCCGTCACTGTAACGATTGCTCCCATGCCACGAAGCCTTGAAGCAACTCCTTTCCCTACCCATCCATAGCCGCACACGATAACATGTTTGCCAGGTAGGAAGACCGATGTAGTTCGTAATAATCCGTCGACAGTGCTCTGCCCCGTACCATAACGGTTGTCAAACAAGTATTTAGTTCGCGCATTGTTTATGGCTATTATTGGGTACTTAAGTTGCCTCCCAAATTCCAATTCTTTGATTCTTGTCACACCACTGGTAGTTTCTTCTGTTCCTGCGACTATTTCGCTATTTGAAAACCGATGTACCATTAAATGGAGTTCGGCCCCATCATCAGTAACAATTTCAGGTTTAAACCTTATCACCTTCAACATGTTATCCTGATACTCATCATAGGATTCGCCTCTTGTTGCAAAGACCCGAATCCCTTGATCTTTAAGGAAGAGAGCAATATCATTCTGAGTTGACAACGGATTTGCGGAACATAATGCCATTTCTGCTCCAAGTACTTTTAGGGCCATGACAAGCACAGAGGTCTCTTTTGTAATATGGAGGCATATTCCTAGTCTTATCCCTTGCAACGGTAACGCCATCGATGCGGAAAAGTCATTAATTATTCGATCAATAATCTGCATTCTTGACTTTGCCCATTCGTAAGATTTTTGACCCTCTGATATTAATCTTGATCTAGAAGATCTACTTGTCAATTTATAGTGACTTTGGAAGGTAGATTGCTTAATAAATTATCTTAGTGAATTTATTATATTAAAGGACTCAAGTTCGTATTTGGTGGCATTTGAGAGTAAATCTATCGAAGTTTCATTGAACCTTGGGTCACCTGTCTCTACAAAATCCAGAAACAGAGCATAACTCGTACGCTCAGATTTTAAGCTTTGTATGTAGAGTTCTAGGGCTTCTTGGTATTTCTGGGGCGCCTTAAAAGAAGTAGCCTTATCTACCAAAAGATCATACTCAGATAGGAAAGAATCTGTAACTTCGACGAGCTTGCGATCGTCGTATTGATCTCTTTCCAACTTCTCAATTTCCTTATGATAATTTTCAGTTACACCAGTAGTAGCGTCGACTAATGAGTAGTAGTTCTCCAGGAACTGTTTTTCTTCATTAACTTGTGAACTAGAGAGAAAAGCAAGATAGATCCCAGCAGATGTTAATGCCAGTATTATTCCAATTACGATATAGGTCTTTGCTCGCTTCTTCGACACAGCATTTCGTAAATTAGCGTACCTCATGTATTAGAAATAAACGTTCCATTCCCACAATTTCCTTTTGCTATTACATAAGGTTACTCATGACGCTATTCAAAAAATCGAAATACCATGACGTTGTCTATGGCATAAAAATGGGTTTACATCCGAGAATTATATTTTTCAACCTTCTTCCAGAATGATCCTCCAGCGCGATCCGTTAATTCAATTGAGTATTTCTCAAGAAGAGCAGTTCTTATTTCATCTGACTCACTGTACTTTTGTTCCGTTCTGAGGTTGTTTCTTCTAACAATCATGGCAGTTACTTCCTTAAATTCATCCTCTGAAATGTCAACTAATTGCAGACCCAATAAATCCATTATTTTGAAGTATGTATTGCCAGCTATTGTGGCAAGTTCTTTACTTAACCCATTGGTGATTGCTAGCTTGTTAACATAAGTTACAAATTCCAGGAATATTTTAAGAGCCAAAGATGAGTTCAAGTCATTCTCTAGCGCCGTTCTGAACTTCTCTAGAGATTCTCTTGAAAGATCCCTCATTATTCCAAGTTTGTCAGTATTGTGAACTCCCGTTGCAAACCTCAACTCCCAACCGCAATTTTCGATAGTGTTCCAGGTGCGCTTTATTTCAACTAAAACATCTTCCCTATAATCAAGAGGCTTCGAGTAATGGACAGAGTAGCAAAAAAGTCTGATTACATTTCCTCCCCATTTGGCCAGCGCGTCCTCGACAGTTATAATATTTCCTAATGACTTCGACATTTTTTCGTTGTTAAATGTTACCATTCCGCTGTGAAGCCAGAGCTTTGCAAAACATTGATTTGAATAGGACTCTGATTGAGCAATTTCGTTTTCGTGATGCGGAAATATGAGATCATTTCCACCACAATGGATTTCTATGGTACTTCCTAGATACTTTTCCACCATAGCGGAGCATTCTATGTGCCATCCTGGCCTGCCTGTCCCCCAAGGACTAGGATAAAATGGTCTTGAAGAAGTAAATTTCCATAACGCAAAGTCCAATGGATGCTCCTTGGTATAATCAACTTCGACCCGCGCCCCGGCTACCAAATCGTTAAGTGGTTTCCTTGAAAGTTTCCCGTACTCAGGATAGGAGGTCACTCTAAAATATATGCCATTCGTTGTAATGTAGGCATGACCACTTGCAAGTAATTTATCGATCATATTCGTCATTTCAGCAATATTTTCAGTAGCTCTTGGATATTTCTCCGCCTGAACTATGTTCAATCTGTCAAAGTCTTTTTGATATTGGAGTATGTATTTTTGCGCAATTTCCTCAGCACTTGTCGCTTCCTGCTCGGCTCTTTTAATAACCTTGTCATCAACATCGGTAAAATTCTGCACAAACTTTACTCTAAAGCCTGAGTCCCTTAGAAGTCTGTTAAGCAAATCAATAACGACTATGGTCCTAGCGTGTCCTATGTGGGATTTATCATAAACGGTTACGCCACACAGATAGATTCGGATTATACTATTATGATGAGGGATTCGTTCTACGTTTCTAGTAAGCGTGTTATAGAGTCTCATATCAATGGGCCTTGCTAGCGACTATCCATTAGCTAGTTCAAGGTATATTTGATCTTCAATAACCTTAACCTCGTACGTTGTCAGTCGAACACCATCCAGATAATCTAAAAGTTGCCCCGTCTTAATGTTGTAATGCCAGAAATGCAATGGACATTCAACTACTTCACCCTCTATCTTTCCGGGGGCAAGTGATCCATCCTGGTGACGACATAGAGCTTCGATCGCGTAATATCTTCCATTTGCAAAAAAGAGGGCTATGCGAGTTTGTCCGACCTTAACTTCTTTACCAGCATTTTCCTTGATATCCCCTACTTCTCCAACTTTCACGAGAGTCATTATTAAAATACTTCCTTAGTGTTTCTTACGATATTTCAAAACATATGAATTTATCTGGTGGGCTTAGCGTTCTAAGCCAACTCTTGTAGATCATTTTGCGATATTGTGATCGTTCGTGAATCTATATATGGATGAAGTTGGCTCTAGTACTTATTGGACATCCAAAGCCGGATCCTTGGGGATACTGGAAGATTAAGAGCATGTGCTTTGTGTTCCAAATGTCTGGACTCCACCAAAGTAGTAGCATTGTGCGACGACTGCTTGAAAATTGCAGACTGTTGCGTCGGTCTTGAGCGGGTTTCCGAAACAGAATAGAGGGCTATTCGACTGTTTTAAGGGTATCGGTTACTGTTATGACTCCGATAAGTTCGCCTTTTTCACTCACCAAAACACATTTTGAAAATCTTACTAGAGGTATGAGTGCCTTTGCAGGTATTGAAATATCTACTATGGGCGGAGGTGGTTCCATTATGGCTGATACCGTCATGCGTTTGATGTCTTTCTGGTCTTTTTCGATCATTATTCGCGCAAGAAGGTCTTCACTCACGACCCCTATCAATTTAGAATCATGAAAAACAGGGAGTTGACTAATTGAATGTTTCCTCATTAATTCTATTGCGTCATGAAGAGTATCATTTCTCTGAGCAAACATCAATGACCGACTGCAGATGTCTCCCGCTTTAATTGAAGACTGTCCCTCTAGCGAATTGAGTACTTCAAAGATTTTCCTGGCAGTCTCATAACTGGGTTTGCACCTTCCAGATTCGATCTGATTAATCATTGAGGTACTGATTCCAGTATGTGCAGCCAGATTTCTTTGAGTAAGTCCAAGTCTTATCCTTAACTGTTTTATATACTGCAGGTTTGGAAGCATAGGTTAGTTGCCTCTCTTTTGTAGTGTTCTCTTATAATCTATGTCAATAGATTAACATCTCAAGAGTGCAGGTTTGATAACCTTATATTCCATACATGTTGATGTGATATGTTTTGATTAAATGTCTAAGAACGTTACCTCAGATAATAAATGGGATTCAGTAAGAAGATATAAACTCACACGAATGATAAATGAGCTGTCGGGGATTTCTGGACATGGTACAGAGCTCGTTACCGTCTACATCCCTCCTAGAAGACCAATTTATGATGTTATTGCTCAACTTAGAACAGAAGCAGGGACGGCCTCTAATATTAAGTCCGATTTGACAAGAACTCACGTTCAGGATGCGTTGAGCAGGACGGTTGAGCAACTGAAGTTGTTCAAGGAGACGCCAGAAAATGGTTTGATTATTTTTTGTGGGGCACTACCAACCGGGAAAGGGATAGGGACTGAGAAGATCGAAATCTTTCCGGTTATGCCTCCTAAACCTGTGCAGATCCAGCTATACAGATGTGATGATCATTTTTGGACCGATCATTTGAAAGATATGTTGAAGGATGACAAGGCAATGGGGCTTCTCACAATCGACACTCAAGAAGCAGGTCTAGGAGTATTATCGGGCGATAGGTGGCAGGTAGAAGACACGCTAACTTCGGGTGTGTCCGGCAAACATAGACAAGGCGGCCAGTCAGCACGTAGATTTGAAAGGTTAAGGGATAACGAGCTGAATGAATATTATAAAAGAATAGCGGAGAGGGCTCATAGGATTTTAATCGATCAACACAAAGTCAAGGGGTTAATCGTAGGAGGTCCAGGAGCCACTAAGGACACCTTTCTCAGGGAAGAGTATTTGGACTATCGACTTCAAGGCAACGTTGTAGCCGTACTTGATACTTCGTATTCTGGGGAAGAGGGAGTAAGGGAGTTGGTTGACAAAGTCAACGAAGAAGGGGTCATGGATGGATATCGGTTGATGGAGGAGAAGAAGATTGTGAAAAGATTCATGAAGGAAGTTTATTCGGATAGAGGATTGGGGATCTACGGTATTAATGACGTCATCAAGGCCTTGCTAAGTGGAATCGTGGAACTTGTTATAGTTACTGACGATATTTCGGTGGTAGTTGTAGAGGCGAATTGCGGGAAATGCGCGAACCGCGATATCGATATAGTAGAGAGACCGCGTCTACTGATGGCTAGGCAAGAATTGCTCTCCAGTTCGTGCAAGAATTGTGGGAACCCTGATCAAGAAACCCGAGAAAGAGATATTGTGGAATATTTTGAAGAACTCTGCAGTTCAACAGGTGCAGGGTTGGAAATAATTTCGGGAAAATCTGAAGAAGGCGCTCAAGTTTCTAGCCTTGGGAAGGTGGGAGCAATCCTCAGGTTTAGACCCACTGTCAATTAAACAGGCGGTTCAAAGTTTTGCTCCAAGACAGATCTTCGCATTGTGTTTTAATGAGCAGGATGCTCCTCCTGCCCAAGGATAATTGAGGTCGATAACCTTTTAGATAATAGATGCGGTATATTCTCCAGTTACTATGAATTTGTGTTACATTTGCAATTCGAAGGCTGGAAGCAAATTTTGTCCAGTATGCAATCGGCCAGTTTGTAAGAACTGCATGAAGAATTTCCCTTTCTCTGAAAGCCTGTGTTTAGAATGTTCAAAGGAAATAAGAACAGGACTAGGGGGTGTACGGAAGGATGAAGAGATATTTTAGTGATTGAACAGTCCGGTAACATAATCCTTACCTGAAATGCTTTAGGAGAGCCGGCTTTCCATACTATTTTAATTATATGAGCTCATTCGTGTTTGGTAGCAAAATGCTTTCCTGTATTTTGATTCGGGAATTGGAACTGGAACGACAATTGGATTGAAATCCGTGAGATGATACTCAGTATCAACTGGAGAATAGGCATTAGGTGTCCATCAAGTTCTAAAATTTTTCTTTATCTTGTTCGCTAATTCCTCAAGCTCTTTATAGTCTGTTACCTTTCTAGAAGGCCACTTACCATCTCGACTATCCTTTTCATATCTTGGTATTATATGTACGTGAACGTGAGGAACGATCTGATTTGCCGCTTTGCCGTTGTTCTGTCCGGTATTGAGACCCTGCGCGCCAGTGGCGTTATACACGGCCGATGCAATATTATGGACCACTCTGTACAAGTTTCCAACCTCGACCTCAGTCATCTCAAAGAGATCCCCATAATGATACTTGGGAAGCACAAGCGTATGCCCCGGGGAGATGGGATACTTGTCCATGAATGCCAAAAAAGTGCTATCCTCGTAGACTTTGGCCACAGGGGACTGGCCTCTAATTATCGCACAGAAGACGCAATACGTGTTCGTATCAGACATCTAATTGACTTCTTAATGGACGACAGCTACGTTTATTTATTGTTTAGGGTTTGGAGTATTCTTTCTTCAAATTGATTACTCCTTGCCCCACCTCGCAGCATATCTCATAAATATCATGAGATTATCTTCATAAGATCATGGTAGAAACAGTAGAGCTAGAAACTTTTGATTTGGTCTTCTCATTTCATTGTCCGAAATGTGATTACTTGAATGAGGAGATTTCAGCAAACGATCTCCTCAATGGAAATGCAGAGTGTGGTATGTGCGAAACTGAATTCAAAGTGGAGGGTTTAGATGGAATAAAAATTACTGCAACAATGGAGTAGTTTAATCACTGTTTCCGGATCACTAATATTAAAATAAGTATCGCAAATCCTTATTCTTGTGAATTTACCAAGCCGCAAGGTAATCGAGGGTGGTGCAAGAGCACCGCAAAGGTCGTACTATAAATCTATGGGCCTAACGGACGATGATTTGTCAAAGCCGATGGTAGCGGTATCTTCAACTTGGAATGAAGCAACTCCATGTAACATCCATCTTGGAAAGTTGGCACAGCATGCAAAAAATGGAGTAAAAGAAAGTGGCTGTACGCCCAGAGAATTTACAGCCATCTCAGTTTCTGACGGTATAGCAATGGGTCACGAAGGAATGAAGGCTTCGTTGGTAAGTAGGGAGATCATTGCTGATTCTATCGAAGTAATGATGATTGCTCACCAATATGATGCCCTTGTTGGGATATCAGGGTGTGATAAGAGTTTACCAGGACCACTGATGGGGATGGCTCGCGTAAATGTTCCCTCTATATTCGTGTATGGAGGTTCAATAATGCCAGGTATATGGAACGGTAAACAAGTTACCATACAGGATGTTTTTGAAGCTGTCGGTAGTTACGAAGCTGGCAAAATGAGTATGCCGGAGCTCGTGAGTTTGGAAAACGTAGCCTGCCCTTCTGCTGGGTCATGTGCAGGTATGTACACGGCAAATACTATGGCATCTATAGGCGAGGCAATTGGCATGTCGTTGCCTGGCAGCTCTACCGCACCAGCTGAAAGTGAGCAAAGAACTTCTACCTGTTATGCGACAGGAAAAGCAATCGGTGCACTTATCGACAAAAACATTCGACCAAAGGATATCATGACGTTTGAAGCCTTTGAAAATGGAATCGCCATGGCAAATGCTATCGGTGGTTCTACTAACGCTGTGCTGCATTTGGTCGCGTTGGCAAGAGAAGTAGGCATAAACTTGACACTGTCAGACTTTGAGAGAATTAGAAAGCGAACGCCCCATATTGCAAATATGAGGCCAGGTGGATCTTATGTGATGATTGATCTCGAAAAGATAGGTGGCATACCCCTAATCATGAAGATGCTTTACGAACATGGTCTTTTCAATGGAGAAGTGATCACAGTAACTGGTAAAAACATGAAACAAAACCTGGATCACGTCGAGGTCGATGTATCAGATCACAATCAGTTGGTTGCCCCAATAAGTGCCCCTCTTCACTCTCAGGGAACGCTAAAGGTCTTGAATGGCACTTTGGCGCCTGATGGGGCAGTAGTTAAGATCGCTGGTCTCAACACGGGTCGCTTTCGTGGTAAAGCGAAGGTGTTTGATGCAGAAGAGGGAGCATTTGACGCAATTTCAAAGGGATTGGTTACTGAAGGTGATGTCGTGGTCATTAGATATGAAGGTCCTAAAGGAGGTCCAGGCATGAGAGAAATGCTGGCTGTAACTGCTGCACTTGTGGGGCAGGGACTAGGCCAGAAGGTTGCTATGGTTACTGACGGGAGATTCTCAGGAGCGACGAGAGGCCTTATGATAGGCCATGTTTCACCAGAGGCTATGGATGGTGGACCCATTGCGATCGTTAAGACTGGCGATCAAATAGAGATAGATATCGAAAAAGGAACAGTTGATCTTATGATTGATAGTACCACTATTGAAGAGAGATTCAAGGGTTGGAAACCGATCACAAATCGATATCAATCCGGAGTTTTGGCAAAATATGCATCTTTGGTCCAGTCCGCCTCTGACGGCGCGATCACTCTCCCCGTGAAGGAGAGACTCAAGTGAACTTCTCGACCTTCAAGATTCAATGAAGATGTATAAATATGAACAGTGAGGTCGGTTATATATGATAAAAATTGGGCTAATAGGCAAGACCAATACTGGTAAGACTACATTCTTTAACTCTGCTTCCCTTTCATCGGCAGATATTTCCAACTATCCTTTTACTACGAAGGTTCCTTCAGTTGCGAACGCTAATGCCATTACGTTGTGCGTGCATAAGGAACTTGGAGTCAATGACAATCCACGTAATTCACGCTGTGTAGATGGCTGGAGATTCATTCCAATAGAGATAGTCGATCTGCCAGGATTAATAAAAGGAGCCTGGGAAGGAAAGGGTTTAGGAAATCAATTCCTCTCTGTTGCAGCCCAATCGGACGCTTTACTCCATATAGTAGACGTATCAGGGAGTATTGACGCATCGGGGAGAGTAGCCGAACCAGGCACAGGAGATCCTATTGCAGACATTGCGGACATTGAGGAAGAATTAGTTATGTGGTATCTAAAATTGTTTGAAGGAAATCGTGATAAAATTGCACGATCGATCCATTCAGGAGTTGATACGATAAATTCTGTTACTGAAATTTTTAGAGGGATCGGGGTAAAGGAGCATCACGTGAAGGCTGCCATTGCGTCGAACAATCTAGTTGATACAAAAATTGATGATTTTAGCTCTGAAATTACCAAGGATTTCGTCTGGTCTTTACGAGAACTCTCAAAACCGACTCTGATAGTTGCAAATAAGGTCGACTTACCATCCTCTTCAGATAATTTCAGAAGACTGAGAGAAGAATATAAGGATCTTATCATCGTCCCTGCGAGTGCAGATGCCGAACTAACACTGAGGAGGGCAGAACACAGGGGGTTAATCAAATACCTTCCAGGAGACGAACGGTTTGAAATATTAGAGCAGAGTGGATTGAACGAAAAGCAAAAATGGGCCCTCAATTTTATACGAAGAGATATCCTCGGGGAATATATGAGAACGGGTGTCCAATTTGCGATAAACGTTGCTGTTATGAAATTACTAAGAATGAACACCGTATATCCAGTGGCAAATCCTTCAAAGTACTCGGATAGGAATGGGCAAGTCTTACCCGACGTTTATCTTATGGAAGCAGGGTCAACTGTTGAAGATCTTGCCAATACTGTTCATAGCGACTTATCTAGAGGTCTGCTCTATGCAGTGGATGCAAGAGATGGATTAAGGCTCCCTGTCAATTATCACTTAAAGGATCGAGACGTGTTATCTATTGTCTCATCAGGTAGAAAGAAAAGATGATCCTTTCACGTTCCGTCATTTTAGTTAAGATAAGCTTTTATTTCTATTGCTTACAAAGAAATTTGAAATTGTCTGACTCAGGAATTCTTGGAGGAGTAGTCTATGAATGTATGCGCTGTGGCACACATGTAACTGTCGAAGAGCTATCTAGGCTGCCAGAGATCAAGTGCATATGTGGGTTCAGAGTATTTAGAAAGGCAAGACAGCCTATTGTTAAGCAGTTAAAGGCGGTTTAGCTTACCTGTATGCTTCATTTCAAGCTTGAAGCTAGGACCATACATTTTTAGCGTTGCTCTGAGATTACAATAGTAGTATGAAAGTGAAGTGTCCGGATTGTGATGGTATAGCGGAGCTATCTGATAATTTCAGTTTTGTGCGATGTGAAAAGTGTCATTTGGACTTGACTTATGGTGAATATGTCAGGTACATTGGAAAGAAAAATCCTGTTTATAAGGACATACTCAGCGATTACAAACTGCGTTAGTGATAGGCTTTAGCAATCAGATAGTGTATTTTTTTGTACACTCACCCATAGATTAAATTCACTTCTATTTGTTTTCTGTGATGAACCTTGGATTTATTTTTAGTTTAGTCCTCTATGGCTAGTAGGCTCATCACTTCTTTTCTCACTTTTCATATTAGTCCACATACTAACAGAAAAGAAATGGTTTGAGACTCAACGAAAATCCTTTTCGGGCGGATTAAGAAAATCCCGACAAGGCTCGTGTTCCGGTAGGATCTACTTATCGAAGCTAAATGATTCTTGGGTTGCTTGTGCACCGTTAGTTATTACTAGCAAATCTATCCCGTCGCCGCTTGCAGAATCTCTCTGTATCGAAGACCTGATGGCCTTTAGCGCAAGTTCCTTCGATTGTTCAGCCGTAATGCTTGACTTGTATTCAGAGTCAAGAACGCCTAATGCCATTTCTGCACCAGTTCCAACTGCAGCATATTCATCAGGTAGAACTGAGCCTAGAGGGTCTAATGTATAGATCCGCGATTTTGCGTCTATTCCACCCACGATAACTTGAGTAAGAAGTGGGAAAAATCTACGTTCGAACATTATGACGGACATCAACTTCGCTATAGAATTAGTCGCAACCTTTCGCCTTGTTTCAAGCTTTCTAATTTTTGCCAATGCCTCAACTTGTCTAACCAGAACTTGCATATCTGCTATCATACCCGCGCATGCAGCTCCGACATTCTCTGTGACAGGAAATATTTTCCTCGTTTGTTTATTAATAACGAAGTTCCCGTACGAGACACGTTTTTCGGCAGCTAAGGTAACCCCATTAGAGAAGGATATCCCAACTGCTGTTGCTCCCGGCATAAATTGAAAAGCCATTTATTTCGTCATTATATCCGAATGTAGTTAGATTTAGTCCTTTCTATCGAAGGGGTTTGCTCGAGAGATCTTAGTATCACTACTTCTTAACAACGGAATGGTCATGTATCCTAATCGCTTCAGCAATTAGCCTATTCTGTAGCTCCAATGCTTCTTTCGCTTCAGGATGTTTGGCTTCAGCGAGTGCTTCAGCAACAATTCTTATTATATGTCGCAAGAGAAATTCATCGCCTCTTCTGGCTTCAGACTGATATGCTGAATTAGCCTTATTGACAAAAACAACATTCTCACTTCTAAAGCTATATCTTGAATCGGTTTCATCCTCATATGGAATTACTTTATATCCGACTTTTTTAAGGGCGAATGTTTTCCTAATGATCGGTTTTCTGACCCTCTTTATAGTGGATATTTCAGCTGAGTGCTGGAATTTATCCTCATTGTCAGGCGAACTTTCAAGTAGCGAATCATAATTTATGCCAAACTTGGAAGACGGGCCAGCCTTTGAACCTACATCGTTAGTCCCTTTAGTACCAACAACCCCGGTCATAGATCCCTCTCTTAGATCGGATACGGAGCTAGCGCTGCTAGCGTCTGGGCCAGATTCCACGTCGTTTCGAGCTTCATAAGGATAATGACGTTGGCCAGTCGAATAAATATCCTGGCTAGGGGAGCCTATTTCGTTGTTTGTAGAAATTCTACCGCCTGTTGCAACTTCCATACTATCGTCGGTTCTGACCTCTTCTTTAACATCGACTAACTGAAATCCTTCAATTTCTTCTTCGCCTTCTAAGTTCTCAAACAATGCTTGTCCTAAAGCTTTATCAATTTCCTTGTAAATCTTCGATTCCTCCCGAGTTATCAAGACATCCTCGTATTCGGACAAGCTTGGAATTACGGTATCCTTGACGAACTGCTTCATCGTACTATGAAAGACTTGATATTCATCATCCTCGATCAATGCAGATTTATCTGCAAAACGAGATGTCAGACTATCACATCTAACGAATCCAGTTATTCTGCTCAATCTTGAATCAAGATCGAACGAAGTCCGAGTAACAATGTGATTTCGTATCATGATCCCGATACCTCTTTCTTCCTCTGACAGAGGTCTCCTGGCGATGATAATTTCGCCCACAATACGAGGTGATTCAATGTTGACAGGAATTCTGTGACCTTGAATGTCAGGAGGAGTGATCATTTGAGCACCAGCTAACTCCCACTCCCTAAACTTATTGGTGCTTTTCCAATATACTTCAAATAGAGGATATCGAAGAATGGCCAACTTTCTGATTTCCTTGATTAATTTAATTGGATCGATATTCACCTTAGAATTGCTTAAAGTCAATTCCGTACCATTGCGGACCAGGAGCGGTTCGTTAAGCTCCTTCAATGTCGAGTTTCCTTTGTACAGATCATCTAGTGACGTAGAATCAATCACGATTGATTTTCTAAAACCATCCCGCTTTGTTCGCATTTTCATGCTATCAAAGGACGTTAGGAAGGATAAACGACCAGTGCCATACCGGCCTGTTCTAGTTCTCTTCAATCTCGGAGAGATAAAATCATTCTTCTTGTGAGGAGATCCTAGAACAAGAAATTTATCCATGCCATCTTCATCCATGCCGGCATCATCTTCAATTACGATGGCACCGTCACCGACTATAGTTATTAGTACCTTGGTTGCATCCTCGTCAAATGCGTTTTCGATCATTTCTTTTATAATATCATTTGGAGAAACCCAGGTTTTTGTTGCAAATTCTCTAAAGAAAGATGGATGCACCTTAAGTTCAACTGTCATTTCTTGTATCATGTACTGGTTCTTCCCTTTATCTATTGCGTAAAATCCGTGATACTTTGAGGGCGGTGGGGGAATTTACTACAGATTTGAGAAGCCATCACAAAGCATTACAATGTTTATCAAACTTTTAGTTATTCAGGTCATAATCGCAATGGAATAATTGTGCCTGTATCTATAATATTTTTTAAATTCCTGTTAAGTAAATCGAACTTAATTCTGTAATATTCGCCTTGAGCTGATTTAATTTTGTCATGAGCTCTCCTCAAGATACCAATACCCGTTTCGTTTTCGCCTTTCTGAAAGTGGACGAAGGCCGCTGCAATTAAGATGACACCATTAAGTAATCCTTTCTCTTCGCCTTCTGATTGCTTCCACACATTCTCCAACACTTCGTGGCATTTCCAATATCTCTCACTATTAAAGAGGACTCGTGCTCTATCGATAGCCTCTTCTTTAGATAGATCTTCCTCCTTAATTTTTTCGTAGCTATCGAATTCAGCAATTGTTGAAAGAGCATTAAGGATAATCCGATCTAATACTTCTTGTTTACCAACACTCACATCAAATTCAATGAACCGGCGTGCTACTCTAACGTCTCTAATGACAATTTCGTCAGACTTTAGCATTCTTGTTCTTGCATCTAGTAATAACGCCGGTGCATCATATGGCTGGTACTTTTGGTTTTTTAAGTAAAGAAGATATCTTTCCAATATTAATCTGTAAATTGATGATCCATTTAAATTCATGAAGAATACTCAGGCAGTTGATTCCTTGACATTTTAAATATGATCGAGCATTTCTATTTCATCAGTAAAAAGACAAATGGCGTATCAATAGATTGCTCATTGGTCCACATCGTCGGCAATGTAAGACAATCCAATATGCTCAATTTGTGTTCGGCAACGAAGTGGCCCCATCCATATAGAGTACTATCCCTAGAATATTGTTTCATCGTATGGCTGCCCATTAAAGCAAAACCTAATTTGTCAAATGAAAAATTATGGTGTATCAGGTTCCTTATTGCTGCTTCAGCAAGAACCTCTCCCTGTTCTGGCAATCCTGAAATCAGGAAGATCGGTTTTGATAAATTCATCCCTTCGAAATTAGTCTTGCAGGCATCATTATTAATTACCTCGAAATCGACCCCGGTTGAGCATATTATCTTCCGTTGCAGCTCTACCAGGTTCGCATCCAATTCAACGCTGATACCGCGCAAACCAACGATTGTTCCGCAATACGGAATGCGTGCGTCTCCTGATCCTATGTCTATTATTTCGCTGAAGCCCAATAACTTGGCCGTAAGGCAAATGATTAATGAAGAAATTAACCACGTTGGGTAAAATGGTTGATAACAAGCATCATATTTCTTACTGCTTAACCAATATTCTATTACTTCGCAGGAGAAGACTTTGCATCTGCAATCCTGGATGTGAATTTCTTTCTGACCATGGAAAATTGGATTATACGAGGCGAATTCATCGAGCTTCGAAATAGGGATGTCATCACTTTCCTCGACACTCAAGCAATCTAATGGCAAGATCTCATAAGGACTGCCATTGAGGTCACGAGTCTCATTGTAACCCCTCTTGAGAACCGTAATCAAGCTTGCCAACTCATGAGGGTGCAATAGGCAGTCAATACACCGATTCAGCGCTAGGACGAAGAGATCTACGATATGACTTGTGCCCACAATTTAGGCATCTATAAGCACTTTTCTTTCTGTATGTGATAATTGCATCTTCATCAACAATCAAAACATGTTCAACTTTAGCCATGCAGCGATCACAGAATCTCCTTTCTGTTTCCATAATTTGACTGAATTAATATGGGGATCTCAAAACAAAGATATGAATGTATATTTGAACGGCTTTGTAAAACTGCCTTCACAATAACAGCGGAATAGCATCATTGAATTGCCTCATCTTTTAGAAGAAGAGGGAGTTCTGCGGGGGTTTTTGCCACCGGAATGCCCAATCGACCAAAACTCTCAAATTTGGATTCTGCTGAACCGTACTTCCCATATACAATTGCACCTGCGTGACCCATTTTCTTTTCCTTCGGAGCTGATCTACCAGCGATATACGCTACCATGCGGCCTGTGATACCATTGGCTTCAAGATGGCTTACAAATTTTTCTTCAGCATCCCCACCAATTTCACCTACAATCACTATTGGATCATTGCTATCAGCGGTTCTTACCATTTCGATTGCTTCAATTAAATTGGTACCATTGATCGGATCGCCTCCTATTCCTAGGCAGATTTTCTGTCCAAAACCATTCCTTGATAGATTGAAAGCAACTTCATACATAAGAGTGCCACTTCTTGAGAAAACTATCGTTTTACCAGGGGTAAAAGGATCGGCAGGCATTATCCCTATCTTGATCGTTCCCGGAACGATGATACCTGGTGTGTTTGGACCGATGATCCTTGCCCCCCTCTCTTTGGCATATTCAATTACTCTCATAGAGTCCCTTATAGGCACATGTTCTGGTATCGCTACGATTAGCTTAATTCCATTTTCTAATGATTCCATGGCAGCGTCGAGGAAGTGAGGAGCAGGAACAAATACAACGGATATTTTTGCTTTAGTATTAGAAACTGCTTCACATACGTTATTGTATATAGGAACGCCTTCGGACATTTGACCACCTTTCCCAGGGGTTACCCCAGCCACAATATTGGTACCGTACTCTCTCATTAACCTAGTATGAACAGATCCGAAACTACCAGTCATACCTTGCACAATCACCGGTTGTCTCGTATAGTCTGATTCTCCAATGTTTCCAACAAGAATCTTCATCAAATCGTAATCATAAGTTTGCTTGGTCATAGTATTGCCTTTCCTTCCTGGGACTTTATTCCCTGCACAGCAGCATGGATTGCATCCTCGATCCTATCAAATAAATGAGCCTTCGAATTGCTGAGAATTTCCTTGGCCTTATGTGATTCTGCTCCTGAGATTCTGGCGAATAAAGGTACTTTTATTAGGTTATTTGAATAAGCCCCCAAAATACCTTGGGCAACCAGATCGGTACGTACAATCCCACCAAACAAATTAACTACAATAGTTTGAATTGTCTTAACCCTACTGATAACCGTAAGAGCTTGATAAATCGTCTCTGACGTCGCACTACCACCAAAATCTAAGAATGCACCGGCATTACCCCCTGCATCAGATACCATATCAAGTGTTGACATGACCAATCCTGCACCATTGCCAATGATTGCGATATTTCCCTGAAGCTGCACAAAAGAAAATCCATTTTTTTTTGCTAGTGATTCCAGATCAGTTGCTTGCTCATATTTAATCAAGTCAGTGTGACGGAACAGAGCATTATCATCAATAATGACCTTAGAGTCCAAGGCCACTATCGACCCGTCCGTTCGAAGGGCGGCCGGATTTACCTCCACGAGTTCCGCTTCTTTCTCGCTAGACAATCTGTAAAGCTTCTGCACAAATTCAACAAATTTCTGACGATTTTCGCTACCTAGACCCGCTATTCCTGCAATTCTCTTAGCAATGTCTTCAATATCATCATTGGGAGTAATATCCATAATAAATCGGTTCTCTGTTGATTCTATCTCCATTCCTCCGGTCGCCGAAACTATCAAAGAGAAACATCTGGCACTACGGTTGAGGAATAAAGACACGTACAATTCTTTGGATATGTTTACGACTTCCTCAATAAGAAGGCCTCTAGGTGACTCTCCTTCAATTTTCCTGTTTTGAAGAACGGTAAATTGACTTTCAACTTCATTCATATTTTTGCATTTCTTGATGGCACCCGCCTTTCCTCGACCTCCTACTGGGACTTGAGATTTTAATACTATAGGAAATGCAAGTTCACTGTTTAGAAGCGAGCGAGCTTCCTCGATCGAAAAAGCCATGCGAGATTTGGGGATCTGGATCCCAAATTCCTTAAAAAGTTCTTTCCCTTGATACTCTAGTAGCCTCATCTCTTGGAGAAAAAATAATAAGCTTATTTATAATTCTATTCTATTTTGTTATTAAACACTCTAAATAATGCAAAAGAA
>DASSCH010000094.1:0-5524 GCA_035697905.1 Nitrososphaeraceae archaeon | reverse complement strand
GACGAATTTAAGTCAGAAATCCTCCTAGGTCACTGGGGGAATCAAATTGAGATGGTTAAGTTTAGGCTAAAAGGAAAATTCGCTACTGACATTGCAAACACTATCCTCACTACCCTTGATACTTATGATCGAAAGAAGATGCTTCTTTCATTGGATGATTACGTTGACGAAAAAGGGGCATTGCATCTCCGTCTTGATAAGCAAAAGATTTGCGCGGGCAAAATTGAGCTGTCAGATATTGATTCGATAAAGATGAAAATCAAACCAAAGCCATTTTTTAGTAGAAGTATGCATGATTATATTCTAGAATATGGGAGGCTTTTAGGTTCGAACGATTAGATCTTCATGTAGCAATTCGCGATCTTCGGCAAGTTTTGAAGTTCAAGGAATTGCTCGGGTTGAAGATAATTGGTGCTGAATTTAGTACTGGTAATGATAATAGTACTAAAGATGCGGAGGCAAATGTGATTCGTCTATTGAAGAAAAAGCCTTCTGCCTCTACTACATTTCCTTACTTGGTTGCTTCAGACAATTACCACGACTTAACCTCCAAAGTCGTGGATCTTGTAGAGATAACGAACATTGATCAAAAACTTTACGAAATGCTAAAGCATATTCCTTCAAAAAAACTAGGCATTGAGATTAGCGTTAGCAAGCTACGTGTAACCGACGGTCAAAAGCTTGCAAGGAACATAGCACTTATCAAGTCAATTCACAGTTTCACAGAGAAGTACGGTAACCAGCTAGTTCTTACCAGCGGAGCTTCATCGGTATTCGAAATGGTATCAGGAAGATGTTTCGATGCTTTACTCAAATTATGTGATATTAAACCCGAGACATATTGGATCAGTTTGAATAATTGGTTAGAACATAAGATTAGCATGAGATGTTATGTCTGTGACACTTAAGAGAAGATACAAGCGTAGATACATATTAGTATTATGCAGTTCCTCTTCCGAGGAGCTTTTATCAATCACAAGAAGTAAGGCGGCAAACATGTTTGGCTACATTCTGGCCCAGAATGCATTCTTAAAGCTAATAGATAGGATTGGGCCTAACTTACACGTGATCCAATGCAGGTCAGAGTTTTTGGGAGAGATTTTGTCTGTACTTACATTGATCGACAATGAACATCCGGCAGTGGTCTTGGACATATCTGGGACATTAAAGAGTATGAGGGCTCGTGTTGTGATTAAAAAAAATGTCCTTGAAGCTGTCTTAGGTTCCTTAGATGGTTCTCCTAGAAAATGAAAACATTCTTACCCTACGCATTACCAGTTACAATCTCTTTTATGCCAAATTGCAAATACGTAGGATGAGATATTGTACTACGTCTTAAATACGAAACTGTATCCCGCGGGCAGGATTTGCTCCAAAATGCAATATTGCATTAGTGATTGAGCCTGCGACTCTTCGGTTACTGCTAACATGTTAGCCCGATAGGCTGCTTCACGCGGTCAGCACCAACATTTGCCGACATCTACAGCCGAAAGCTCTACCAGGCTGAGCTACCGCGGGATAACCCAATCGTCATGTTCATGATATATAATTGTGATGCCGCTTTGCTCCGCTACCTATATTCCATAAGCATTTACACTGATCTTTGAGGTGAACGGAGACCCAATTATAGATCGAAGCTTTGCTTCAAGAAAGCTTTTTGTTGATTTGTTCAAGAAAATCCATCGCAATATATGTGATCACTTTATCTGATCCTGCACGCTTAGCTGAGATCAGGATTTCGATTAGCTCGTCAAATCTGTCACGTAGTTGTTCTCCTCTCAGGAGCATCAAATATTCTCCGGAAACCACCTGAGCCACCAATGGTACATCAATCATCTGTTTGACTTCGTACACCAAATCTAAATACCATAAAGTCGGTTTGACCATCACCATATTTGCGCCTTCGCCTATATCCTGCTCAATTTCTCGAATGGCTTCTCTTCTATTAGAATATGATAGTTGATACCCTGATTTGTCAAATACCATACCATGAGACATACCCCTAGCGAAAGCAACCGTCCTAAAAGGACCATACAACGAAGACGCATGTTTTGCTGAATAGGACATTATTTTCACAGCTCCAAAACCACAAGAATCAAGAGACTTCCTAAGGGAATATACTTGCCCGTCCATCATCGCAGAGGGTGCAACGCAGTCGGCTCCGCTATCTGCATGACTGATTGCTATTTTGTCAAGTAGGGCAAGCGATTTGAAGTTATCCACACTCTCATAATTGTCATTGGATATTCCACAATGTCCTGAAAAATTATATTGGCATACACAGACATCAGTAATTACATTAACAGTCGAACCGATGTCTCGTTTAATCTCTTTGGTAGCAACTTGGACTGGTCCAAATTTGTCTGCCGCTGATGTTCCATACCGATCTCTCTTATGAGGCAACCCGAACAAAAGGATGTCGGTGATTCCATTCTTAATCAGATAATTCACAAGTAAGCGGATCTTGTCATCCGAGGAGGCTATTATCGGACCACCTTTTCTAAACTTTAAATTGGGATGATTCAAGCTCTTAGGATATACTAGAATTGGTATGATTAGGTCTGAGACCGATAAGGACACTTAACTACAGGGTTTCAACTTCCCGCTATAATATTATATCATTCCGAGTTCCGAGTCGTTCGAAAGTCATCAAGCTCAAACCCGCCGCAAATAGAGTTTATGGCGAAAGTTAAAAATTCGAATCAACATGCGTAACTCTTGACTAGACTCTTGTCGTATTTGTGTGCAAAATTTTAAATATCTAATACTGCTTTGCCCTTCGAAGGGATCAAGCTGAGACTTACAATAGGAATCCCATCGTACAATGAAGGAGCAAGAATCATATCATTAATTAGATCTGTATTTGAAAGCACGCTCAACGGAGATGGATCTCAAATTGGTGAAGTAATAATTTGTGATCATTCATCTGACTCCACCCCCCAGATTCTAAGTTCGTTCATGTCTCAACACCGTTACCTGCCGATACATTTAGTGCATAACGACGAAAGAGGAGGTGCCGCTTCGGCATGGAATGAAATTTTTTCCTTAGCCACAGGTGACATCATAGTGCTATTCGACGCCGATGTCTTACCCTTCAAAGAATGTATAAGTGAACTTGCGTCATGTATGGAGAGCAACAAAGTAGGATTATGTGCATCTAATCCCATTTGCCTCAAGCCAGGTTCGTCATCCGCAAGAGCTGCATCATTCATCTCAAGTTGGTTGGAAGCTATCAGAACGCGAGGACTTTCCCAATACACTGTTATGGGAAGATCGCTTTCAATACGTACTGATCTGGCTAAGAGGATCACCATACCTAAAGAAACGATCGCAATCGACCTTTATCTGCAATGCAAAATTCTAGAAATGGGCTATCACATCAAATACAGAGAAAAAGCGAGGGTTTATTTCACTCCACCATCTACTATGAGGGACTTTGCATCCCAGGTCTTGAGGTCGAGGAATGGTCACAGACAAATTTCCGCCCAGGTGAGAAGGCTAGGAATTAAAGCTTCGCCTTGGTCCGTTTTGACAGCGTCTATTAAGACTGCTTCTGGCAACCCTATAGGTGCTTTCTTTATGCTCGTATGTTCATGCCTTCTCCCTGTCTATAGTTCGATACTCACTGGGACTAATTCATATAAATGGACGATTGCGACCTCCACAAAAGCCCGGACTGGATGACGAAATAGCAATTTTCCTTATTAAGAATTGGCTCTCTCGACCTGTAGTTCTAAAATGAAGTAACAAAATTTCGTAGCATATAAATACTTTCCATAATAAAAACCATCTGGGTTGGAGCACCAGCGAGATAGTGATCAGAGCTACCTATGTATTCCGCACCATGCGAGCCTTGATCTGGCTCTTGAAAAATGGAAGGGCTCCCAGAGACCAAAGAGGATGTACTTTGTGACTGCAACGTTTACGGAAGAAACCAGGCTCTACTTTCCAGGCAGAGCGAATCATTATATCTTGATCTCCAATCTAGGTTTACAAGACAAGGAGAATACAACGGAAATAATTTCCACTCAAGAGAGACACGTTTTTGAGTTCAAGATAACGACTACTCTCTTCGAAAGACTATGCGAGCGACTCAACTACGTATCCATTTATTTTATGAGGTACTCATATGGGCAGAAAGAATTGATCGACCTGGCTACTTCGCTGGCAAAGAGAGACAGGGTAACAAAGGCCGCACTGGCTGAGATGACAATATCCTGTTCAATGAAGCCTAAATTTAGCTTTCCCTATTCAAGGAATCTGTTGATTCTTGAGGTTGATGGTGGTCGCACTCATCAGAGCGATCAGCGGTACTGTGAAAGGACTAGAAGAGATGCGATACGAAAGGGTATGTCCCTTTCTAACTTATTTAGTTTTTCCATACTAGAGCAATTTGAATAAAGTAAGCAGAAATATTAAATATATCCCATCAGGTTCCTGATACCTGATCGACATTGAGTAAGCCAATGGAATTAGGTAGCCTAAAAGTAGGATCCTATATAATAATCGACGATGAACCCTGCCGAATAGTATCTTATGACCATAGTAAACCTGGCAAGCACGGGTCCGCTAAAGCTCGAATCTCGGCGATTGGCGTTTTCGATGGTTCTAAACACAGTATGGTTTCGCCAGTCTCTGCTAACGTTGATGTACCACTTATTGACAAGCGTAGCGGGCAAATCATATCATTGTCAGGCCAGTCGCTACAAATTATGGACCTTGAAACCTTTGAAGTATTCGAGACTGAGGCCGCTGACGAACAAATGAAGGACAAAATCAGGCAGGGTGGAGAAGTTGAATACTGGAAAGTGCTGGAACGAATTAAGGTAGTGCGAGCCAAAGGTTAAAACGGACAAAGTTAATTTCCTGATGCGGCTATGCCCTTATCTCCCGATGTATTTGAGGATTCGCAAGCTATAGTTACTGCAAATCATTTCTAGATCAAAGTTAAATTTTCTTTAAAATCACTAGCCGCAAATAGGATCCAATCAAAATATCTTTGCGTGTTGCGATCTCAAACAGATTTAATTCGAATACACTAGAATGTACATGGTAATAATCTGAACAATGAAGTTGATGCTCATCTATTGCAGGGTGTAATTCACATTAAGATGGCTTCTCATATCGCCGCTTCACCTCTGGATTTTGACCCTATGTCTACGGCATCATCCAGATCGTAGACAAATATCTTTCCTTCTCCCTTGAGTCCAGTACTACAATTCTCCAGTATAGTGTCGAGTATATTTTCTACGGTTGAATCTTGAGCCACTACTACCAAGGTAACATTGAGATTGAATTCAGGGGTATAAGTGGACGTACCTCTCCCAGAATGTAATATTGGACGTGGGTTCTGCCCCCTACCCCTGGACTCATAATATGTAAGGCCTCCCAATCCCATATCCTTTAGCGCCGAGAGCACAAGTTCCAAACGAGCGTGCGGCATAACTGCCTCTATCTTTTTCATAGACGGGGTCAATAGCAATGACCTTTTATTAAAGTATTATGAGATTACACTATGAAGGAA
>DASSCH010000093.1:0-9575 GCA_035697905.1 Nitrososphaeraceae archaeon | reverse complement strand
TGCCGTCTTCCTGCTTACTACCTTGTATAACGCATTACGAGCAAAGCACTGAATACTGTAAGGTATTGTTTCCCCACGGTACATTGCTATTCCCGGATTAGACCCGGTTGCTACCAGATTTTCTTTGTGGACTAAATCCATTATTGTTTCCAAAACATCCTCATGACATGAAGTCCTGAACCGGAGGCATACTGCCCCGTTGCCTCTAGTCTTCCAAGGAATATTTGGATTCAACCTAATCAGAAGAGGATAGTCAACGAATTCTATAGACTTGTTATTCAACAAGTAGTCAGTGATCCTATAAGCAGCATGAGTGGTGCATTTGCCTTGAGTTGAATCTGTATCGTCTAGCCCAACATGAACCATCGGTGGCTTAATGGAAGATTTAGTGGACATCTTCATTTTCTATATATCCAAGGGAGTTATTCTTGAATCAATATATTGTGATTTATATCTACTTTTCATCAACAATGGATAGGGTTAGCAGAAATACTGAATTTGCACTCAAATCTTACCAAAGAATAATTGCAATAAAAGTAAAGTCTCCTACTAATTGTCTGAAAATCAGTAATCAGCAGCATTATAGTGATAATTCTCACAATAAAGTTGGTATTTGGATCCATATTCTTCTTAATTGTCAAAGTTCAGTATTACTAAACTTATTGTTAGAGATCCTTATTTATACCGCTAATCGATATTAGTCTGATTCTTATGGGTACTGTAAGATGTCTTAAGTGTAGGGAATGTAAGAGGGAATATAAGCCAGATTTCAGATATATTTGTGAGGATTGTTTTGGTCCTATAGATGTCGAGTATGAGACTAATTCTGCCCTATCAAGGGAGTTATTTTCAAATAGGCAGGAGAAGTCATATTGGCGATATCTTGAACTTTTGCCAATTGCAAACAAAAATAACATTATTAGTTTAGGTGCGGGATTCACTCCGCTACAGCTTGCAGATAGACTAGGCGAACAGATTGGGGGCTTGAAGAACATCTACATAAAGAATGACTCTGTCAATCCTACATATTCATTCAAAGATAGACCGGCTGGCGTTGCCGTATCTAAAGCAAAAGAAATTCGGTTAAGAGCAGTCGGTTGTGCATCTACTGGGAATCTAGCTTCTGCAACAGCTGCACATGCTGCTAAGGCAAGGTTGCCGTGCTTTATATTTGCGCCCTCTGATATAGAGAGAGTAAAGATCTCTCAAGCATTGTCGTATGGTGCAGAATTTGTTGCAGTAGACGGCACCTATGATGACGCCAACCGAGTTGCATCTGTAATTGGTGATTCCAAAGGTATTGGGGTAGTCAATATTAATATGCGACCATATTATGTTGAAGGCTCAAAGACACTCGCCTTCGAGGTTGCAGAGCAACTAGGCTGGCAAGTTCCAGATACTCTTATAATACCTGTAGGTAGTGGAGCTATGCTCAACGCAGTCTGTAAGGGATTTGAGGAGCTAGAAAGCTTAGGGCTGATAGATAATGTGTCAAAAATGAAAATTATTGCAGCTCAGCCACATGGCTGCGCACCAATAGTCGACGCATTTAAGAACAAAAGTGATGAAGTCAGGCCAATAGAAAAGCCTGAAACGATAGCAAAAAGTCTGGCAATCGGGGATCCTGGCGATGGTCTTTATGTACTTAGACGTCTTGCTCAGTATAATGGTATCGCAGAGGAGGTCACAGACGAAGAAATTGTGGATGGTATCCTTGCTCTTGCAAAGACCGAGGGGATCTTTACAGAACCGGCTGGAGGCGTATCTGTCGCAGCGCTTAAAAAGTTGGTTCAGGATGGCAGAATTGACAAAGACGAAAATATTGTGTGTTATGTTACAGGGAACGGCCTTAAAGCGACCGAAGCAATTGTAGATGTGCTCCCAAAACTGGATGCAGTAAAGCCCGATATACAGGTAGTATCGGCGCTGATTAGATGAATTAAAGATTGGAGCTGACACAGATAATATGGTTCAGTTAGAATTTGTGATTCCGTCAGTCCTAAACAAAGGCGGAGGAGAACGGAAGTTACCCATTGAAGCTGAAAGTTTGAATGACGCCTTTCAAAAAGTGTCAGAGACAATGGGAGAAGATTTCAAGAGAAGAGTATTTGATCTTAATGGTAAACCGAGGTCATTGATAAATATCTACCTAAACGGAAAAAACATAAGGTTCAATAGCGATGGGATGGCCACGGCATTGAACAAAGATGACAGCATCTATATACTCCCCGCAGTCGCAGGAGGAGGAGAACGAGGTGGAGATGAACAGTTTTCTGGGAAGGACATGCAGCGATATTCAAGGCAAATCATGCTCGAAGAAATAGGTTTCACTGGTATGGAAAAACTAAGGAAGGCTACTGTGTGCGTAGTTGGAGTCGGGGGAATAGGCAATCCTGTCACAACAATGCTCAGTGCCATGGGTGTGGGTAAACTAAGAATAATAGACAGGGATGTTATCGAAATTTCTAATCTTCACAGACAGCATTTGTATAATGAGGATGATATCGGCAAAGTTAAGGTGGAAGTAGCTGCTGAGCGCTTGCAGAAACTAAATCTAACCGCCAAAATTGAAGCAATACCGATCTCTGTTACAAGATATAACGCAGAAAGCCTAGTGAAGGGGGCAGACATAGTTATCGATGCGCTTGACAGCGTAGATGCAAGATATGCATTAAATGATGCTTGTATAAAGCAAAAGATACCGTTCATATATGCTGGCGCATTGGGGATGCTTGGTTCCGTATGCACAATTCTTCCTGGCGAATCAGCATGTTTGCGTTGTATGTTCCCTGAATTAGAGGAGGAAGATATGCCTACTTGTAGTACTGAAGGTGTTCATCCATCGATACTTTACTTAGTTGCAGGAACACAGGTCTCAGAAGCCGTTAAAATAATCACCGGTCAAAAGCCATCTTTGGTTGATAAGCTGCTATATTTAGACTTAAACGACTTGACGATGGAGAAGGTACAAATGTTAAGACAAGAAGCTTGTCCGTCTTGTGGCTCAGCCGCCAGAGTCATAAAATCACTCCAGCCTAAGGTAGTTGCAGGAGATCAGTTATTGGTTGAGGAGCTTTGTGGGCGAGATAGAGGTAAGAGAACCTATACGGTGGCACCATTCGGACTCTCCTCTATAAGTCTCTCCATGATAATAAAAAATGCAGAACATCTTGGGTATGATGTGACATCCCGTGGAAATTTAGGAATAACCGCATCAGGCAGTGGCATCAAAGGGAATGTATCAATCAGTATCCTTACCAGTGGAGCAGCTACCATTGTAGGAGCAACTAACGAAACTGATGCACTCAAGATTTACAAGACTTTTGTGGATGGAACGATCCCAAGCAATTGATGCCTGAGTTGTACTCAACTTTTGAATATAGCTGTTCTCACAAGATGGTAACTGGCAGCATCGTTTTGTGTGCAAGCTTCAAGTTATCCATTTTTCTCACTGACATGACAGGCAAATTTGCTCCAAGTTCTACAATATGAACTAAAGTTTGAGTCTTTCTAGCACCCTTCTGCCATCTTCTTGTGACAAAGGTGCACTTAGCTCCTCAGTTCGTAATACAAACTCCTTTCTTTCTTTTTCATCTGTTTCGTACCTCAAAATTAATTCTCCCTTCACTGGGCTCTTATTGGAAATACGTTGGATCAAAGGCGAAAGTCCCACTGCGACAAGTTCAAGAAAAGATATTACAATGTCTTCGTAATATAGTAGGGTCTTGCTTGAATTACTTGAGCTTATTATGCCTTCCTTGTCCCCTACCCTAATCGAGTCTAGCTTCATGTGAGGTGATACTACAGCGGTATTCGAGATGTCACTTATTCTATCTGCTAACATTTTTCCCATCATTATGAGCCTAAGGATGTCCGTCCCTTCTTGAAATTCTTTCTGAGTAAGATCTATTTTCCTTCGTTCATCCTTTTCAAGGTAATCAATTCCTGGCAACCTGCCTTCCAATACGAGTCTCTTGTAGTACTCTATCATAGTAGTACCTCCACTATCACTATTGGCGAATTTCTCATCAGGTATCAAATCCGATAAATTGTATTCTAGTTCGACTGATTTTTCGTCACTCCTTGAAGGATCTCCCGAGAGTTTAACAGCTAATGTCTTGCCACTATGCATTTTGATGAACGTTATGTATAGACTACTTGCATGGACATACTCGATCTCCCTCTCAGATGAGTCTTGAGGGTCATCTTGGATAGATCCAAGCCGGAGAGACCTTCGTAATTTTTCTGATATTGATTTCTTGAACCCAATTGGGATCAACAGATCTTCTACCCCTAGATCGGATACTTTTCTTCGATGTTTCCAAAACTCAGAAAACTTAGAGTCGATAGTAAAATGGTATGAAAATGTAGATGCAGACAGGCCCTTGAGACCATAAATATCATCACTGCCAGAACTAGATGTGTCTGTGTCGGTGACAGCGATGAGCTCATTTGCAGAAGTAATAGAATAAGAATAAGGATCCCTATCTATTTTAGCCGTCAGTACCTTGTTTCGCCTTTCGAGGAGAGTGCCAGGCAAATTATATTCATCTTTAGAAAGCCAGAGCTGGAGTAAAGTAATCGCATTATTGTATGAATCGATGATTCTCTCCTGTATTTCTTCTCTGTATTCATTGGCGTACTTTGTAAATTGCTTTTCAATATCCCCTATTGAGCTTATTAGAGGGGACCTCATGCGAAAGAATGAAGATTCGGCTTCTTTCTTGACGTCGGGAGAGCTCGCGATTTTCTCATGATACTTGGTATGAAATACATCTAACGACGATTCTACCGAGTTTTGCAAATTCCCGATCTTTCTGATAATCTCGTCCTGAAAAACGTCGACATTCTCCAAAACGAACCGAAGGGTGCCTACATTCTTATGAATCTCAATTATATTTGCAGAAGTCGATACAAAATCCTTCAAGACGTAAATAATATTCTTCTTCTCTTCAAAAGGTGTATAATCTCCGTATAAATACCGTCCCTTGTTCTCTTCTTTGGTATAGCTACCAAGCAAGTTTGATTGGGATTCACTTTTCGTGTCCATGGGATTATCCTCTTCTATCATCTTGTATATGAATACAATATAAAGGATTGAGACATTATCCCATAACTGTACCAAGCTCCATCTTGCCACTTAGAGTTTTTCAGGATCGCATAATGTAAGCTATGATTGGCCTTCGACCCACAAGCTAGTGCTTTGCGATTCTTCTCCCAGCGTTCAAGTATTCTGCGTTAATTTCTCTTAGGCCAGATCCTTACCACTTTCTTCCAGCGATATGTCTACTGTAATAATATAGATATTGTTGGGCATAGCCCGCGTATAAACCAAAATGCATCCTCATACGATTAGAGAGATATCGATATTGCTGATGATTAAGGCGATGTTTTTGGTTGTTGATTCCCTTTTTATTACTACCAACGTGAAGTCCGTAATTGTTAGATATTATTCTCGCTATCCATGTGTCTATGGGAAATGCTTCCAATTTCTCAAGTGAAAATAAGAGGATGCAATCTGCAGTCTTGTCTCCTATTCCGTAGATGTCTAGCAGAGCTTGTTTTGATTCGTCATAGTTCATTCGGGCAAGCTCTTCAGGAACAATCTCTCTATTGTGTATCTTACTTGCAAGGAGCTTGATCGACTTGGCTCTGTAGCCTGTGCCACATGTAACCAACTCTGATATGGTCGCTTCATTTAGATCTCTAGGTCTTGGGAAGGTAAAAAACTGGTCTCCATTCACGGTCATTTTTTTTCCAAATTGCCTACATAAATTAAAAAGTATTTTACGAATTCGCTGAATATTAATATTACTAGCACATAGGAACGAAAAAATACATTGGATTGGGTCCTGTCTCATGACTCGAAGCCCCCTAAATCTCATTATTGAAATACGTACGAGTGGGTCAAAAGAAATGGTATTGAGAATATTGTCAATATCATCATCCATTCTAAACAACTTCTTTTCCCATCCGCAATCCTCAGGAAACGATTCATATTTTATACGGCTGGAGTGTTTATCATCATGTTGATCTTCAATTGAAAGTTTTAACACACGATCGGCATGAATTCCATACCACGCATCCCTCCTTTTTTGCCACAAGAACATCTGTCCACTATTGATAGTCAACTCTGGATCAAAGTAATCAGCTTTTATGGACATTTTATTCTCTACATTCCTAACTCGGGTAAACCTGAATGCTGCATGTGATTTTAGCTATTCTTCAGTTCTTCCTTTATTTTTCGTAGATCCTGCTGGAGATTTTGAATTAGTTTAGGAATCTCTCTATCTGCACAGCTGAGACAAACGTGTTGAAGCGATAATGACATAGTAAAATATTTAGTATTTAGTGGAATTGGATTCTTGCAAGATAAGCATTTCTTTAATTTATAGGGATCAGTGTTCTTTATGATCATTAGGAAATTCAGTCATAAATGGAAATATATTCATATTCTTCAGTCATGAATTTATAGCCAGATACTAGTGTCATAGGAATGTTCTCTGCTCATTTGGTGGCTTGTTGGCAAATGGCAAATGGAAATGACATTTCATAAGCGTATCAGAGAGTTTTCACAACAACAGTTAAAGCTGACTTGAGGATCGTATGAATCTTGAGGTTGAAACTATCCTATTCGATCGGAACATTCGGAAGAGAAGCAGAGTACATAGTAGCTTTATACCTAAGATTAATTGGCTGGCAGGTACGTCTGTCAAAGAATAGCCGAGGACCTGCTGATATAGTCGCAGTGTTAGAGTCTAACAAAAAACAAAGAAAATGGCTTATACAGGTGAAATCGTCACGACGAATACCGAGAATAAAAGGGCATGAAATACTTCGACTTATCGCAGCTGCATCTATTGCAAAAGGCGACCCAATAGTCGCTACGCTGCATCCTGTGATTGGAAATGACACAGGTCAAATGATAAATCATCCCAAAAACTCTTATCACGATTCGAAGTTGGCATCTGGTGAGGGTCGGTTTGCGGTTACCTTTTTTTACTTACCTTCCTGGAACATGATTAGACCGGAGATCTTCAAACCTATCTGATTAAGAGGTTATGACATTCAAGTTCCTTGAAAGTATGGACCTCTGAGATGACCTCCGGCCTATTGTGATTCCTTTCACCAACTCGTGCATCTTCAATACTTAATTCACAGTAGCAGTAGCAATTGTGAGAAATTCTCTAATGTCACCTCTGATCCGAAACTAATTCTGCTAGTATTTATATAATATCAAAGCCATTTTGCTCTCATTCCATGGATGTCATTCGCATTGAGAAGAGCAACAGAAAGCCTAACAAGTTAGTCACCGAAACTAGTCCTTACTTATTGCAGCATGCTTACAACCCAGTAGATTGGTATCCGTGGGGCAAAAATGCGCTTGAAAAGGCTAGATCCGAAGATAAACCGATTTTCTTGAGCATAGGTTACAGTTCATGTCATTGGTGTCATGTTATGGCCCATGAATCTTTTGAAGATGATGAGATTGCAAGCGTCATGAATGAAAATTTCGTAAACATAAAAGTTGACAGGGAAGAAAGAGCTGATCTTGACGATGTCTACCAGCGTGTTTGTCAACTAGCGGCAGGTAGTGGAGGTTGGCCACTTTCAGTTTTCTTAACACCTGATCAGAAGCCCTTCTATATTGGGACCTATTTCCCAAAGAATCCTAGATATGGAATGCCTGGTTTTATGTCTATTATTAAGCAACTTGCTGAAACATATGTTCACAACAAGAAGGAGATCCTTACCGCTACCGCTGAATTCATGAATGCCCTATCAGGTGCTGCTGAAGATGTTTCTACTAATCGTCCAATCGGGGTGGAATCTGAGCGCTCCGTACTGGATGAAGCGGCTGTTAGCCTACTGCATTTTGGTGATCCCATAAATGGCGGATTTGGACAAGCTCCCAAGTTTCCAAACCCCTCCAATCTCTTGTTCATGTTACGATACTTTGAATTGTCGAAGATTTCCAAGTTCAAGGATTTCGTTGTATTCACAGCTGATAAGATGATATCGGGAGGTATACACGACCATCTTGGAGGAGGATTTGCTAGATACTCGACGGATCAAAAATGGCTAATTCCTCACTTTGAGAAGATGCTTTATGACAACGCATTACTCATCCAACTCTTCTCTGAAATCTATCAAGTAACTCGAGATGAAAAGTATGTTGATGTTTTGCATAAAACCATTGGATATGTTCTAAGAGAAATGACCTCAGAGGATGGCTGCTTTTATTCGGCTGAAGACGCTGATTCAGAAGGAGAGGAAGGCAAGTATTATTTATGGACAAAAAGAGAAATCTTGGAAATTTTAAATAACCAGATGGAGGCTGAAATATTTTGTTTATACTACGGCGTTACTGAAGGAGGTAATTTTGAGGGTAAAAATATTCTAAATAGCCAAAGTAATCAAGTATTTCTTTCGCAAAAATACGACAAGCCTGTTAAGGTTATCTATAACATTCTTAGAAGCGCTGAGACAAGATTGTTCGAAGCAAGAACACAGCGTGTACATCCAGGGAAGGACGACAAAGCGATTACTTCTTGGAATTCACTCATGATCTCTGCATTAGTAAAGGCGTATCGAGTTACTTCAGAAGAGACCTATCTCAAAGCAGCTGTCAAAGCAACAGAATTCATAGAGGCCAGAATATCGTCCCCAGATGGGAGACTTTGTAGGATCTTTAAAAACGGTCAGGCTAAATTGAATAGCTATCTTGATGACTACGCTTTCTATGTGAATTCATTGCTTGATCTGTTCGAAGTCCTTCCTATCGCTCGATATCTGAATTCCGCCCTAAGACACACAGATTTTATGCTCGATCGTTTTTGGGATAAACAGAGGAATGATGGATTTTTTTTCACATCTGACGACCATGAGGAACTAATAATCAGAACGAAAAATTATTACGACCTTGCTATTCCGAGCGGAAATTCTGTCGCAGCAATGAATCTAATGAGGTTATATCATTTTTCTCAAAGAGATGCTTATCTGAAAAAATCGGAAGACATTATTAGGTCGGTTTCTTCTGTTGCCAGAGATAATCCATTCGGCTTCGGACATTTCCTTATCTCATTGTATATGTACGTGAAAAGACCGATTGAGATTACTGTGGTGCAGGGAAGAGAACCAAACGAGGACACCTTCTACAATATGCTGACTCTTCTAAATAGAGCGTATATTCCCAACGGTATATTTGCATACGTAAAGTCGGATACGGACTTTAACCAACTAGAACAACAACTACCATTCTTCAAAGGAAAATTAAAACCTGCACGTTCTCAAACAAATAGTTCAACTCGAGCATATGTTTGTAAGAATTTTGCCTGTTCCCCTGCTATGTACACTTCTCGCGAATTGGAGAATTATATCAGATCTAATAATTTGGTTGGGGATTGAACAAGTCAGACCTGCATGGTAGTACGGATAAATCAAATACTAAGTCTTCTACTTTATTAGCGGGAATCCTATTCATGCTGGCCAGGCATGGATACGAAGCCGAACTCAAACCAAATCGATTTTATATGCATTTGACCTTAGGGCACGCAAAGCCTCTTCCTCGTGAG
>DASSCH010000092.1:0-4531 GCA_035697905.1 Nitrososphaeraceae archaeon | reverse complement strand
GAGGTGCGATCGTAGCTACTATGATCTTTGAGGGCTTAGCCACGACTTGGAATGATGCTGTAAAATTGATAGGGGAGGGCGGCATCGAATTCTCTTCTAACCACGATCATGATGCAGTAGGACCTATGGCAGGAGTAATCTCGCCATCGTTGCCTATCCTTGTTGTCAAGGATCAAAGTAATGGCAAGACATGTTTTGCCAGATTCGTAGAAAACAGAGTGCAATTTGGACTGTTCGATAAAGAGTCAGTTGATCTTCTTAGATTCTGGTCTGAAAAAATATCTCCATTATTGGGCAAGGCCATCCGTAAGAGTAAGGGAATCGATCTTAAACCAATTATGGCCAAGGCATTGCACATGGGAGACGAACTACATAATAGGCCAGCTGCTGGTACGTTATTATTCGAAAGTACCATATTACCTCACCTACTGAGAGTTTGTAGCCCGAACGAAATAGGAGAGGTTACAAAATATCTTTCAGAGAATGATATTTTTTTTCTGTGCGTAAGTATGGCTGCTTGCAAAGCAATAGCTAAAGCGGCTCATGGTATTCGATATAGTACGTTAGTAACAGTTATGGCTAGAAACGGAACCAACTTTGGAATTAAAGTGAGTGGTTTGGGAGATGACTGGTTCGTTGGAGAGGCAAACATGATTCAAGGATTGTATTTTCCAGGTTACGGCCCTGAAGACGCTAATCCGGATATCGGTGATAGTGCCATTACAGAGACTGCAGGGATTGGAGCATTCGCTTTGGCAGGATCACCTGCAATATTGGCACTCATTGGTGGATCTGCCGAGGACGCTGTAAGATACACATATGAGATGCGGAAAATCACGAATTCACTTAATGATACATTCACTTTGCCAATCATTAACTTTCAAGGTACTGCAACAGGTATTGATGTCAGAAAGGTGATGAAAACCGGAATCACTCCTGTTATAGATACGGCTATTGCACATAAGCGAGAAGGCGGAGGCTATATTGGAGCAGGCATAGTGAGAGCACCCATGGAGCCATTCAGGAACGCATTACATGCTTATGGTAGACGATATGAACTGGTTTGACTGATCGATGCTGACCATTTTGAATTAAAGCAATCGTAAACAGGAACAAATTACTTGTGTTATTGTTTTATTGAACGAACAATATATAATGTATGAAAATATGATATGATTAGTGTCTCGTCATGGTTTTTTCTGATGCATCCTAGAAGGAAGGGGCAATGGATAGCTCTAAAACCAAATCATGTTCCTTACTTAATCAGACCCTGACCTGTTATCTTTATTTAAAGATGAATGATTTACACAAGACTGCAGTGGATGGAATTAATTAATATTTGAGAAGAGAAATCAGGATGGTATTGCGTGCAAATTTCCGTTAGCTTTTGACTAATATTCTAACTAATGTGAGAAATGGATTTGCTCAAGATGTTTTGAAAGGGCTTTGTGACAAGACATCCAGAGAACCTATTGGCGTTCTCAGCACCAGCGAACTCGATATCTCTGCATGCTACTATTCTAATAGGACACTACTACATTTTGGTAATAGTAAACCTCTTTTATCGTTGTACAGGGGGCGGATCCGCGGTAAATCTTTTACTCCTTTTCAAAGCCCTCTTTATGAATCCAATAGTATGATATCCGGTCGGCACCAATCCAATATGTTTCAGTAGCCGCGTCAACTACTATTTCTTTATTAGCATTTTCAAACTTGACATTATGCTTGTGTAATTCGATCTTTTCACCCGTATCCAATCTAACCATTACCTCACCATTTTTTTCCACGCTCGCCTTCAAGGCTTCGTAATTTGCCATATCTGTATTTGAGTGTCAGTACCTATTAACTTTTAAAAGCGGATTAACTACGGCCTATTAGAATAGTAAGCATGTGTATCTTTAGGTGGTTAACCGTAATTGAGCTTCCCTATTGATTGCCGTTGATCCATATTTAGAAGAGGAATGGAAAATATCACACTGGAACGTATAATTAGTTCATCTAATCTTATTAACGATTAATCAGTGAAGTCGGGTCACTAGCGGGTGCATTAACGAATAAGATACCGATTAGGCATTTATTCAATTTCCTTAGCACATCAGACTTGAAATGTATTGCTCCCATCTTTGTAATTACGGGGACCATACGTTTATGAGCAAGGTGACAAACAGATTCTATCCGAGGATTAAGCTTTATGAAGTTAGTTAAATGTAACACCTTATTTGACGGGACCGGCGAGAAAAGTGATTGCTACGTAGGATTTGAAGGCGAAGAAATAAAGTATGTCGGACAGGATAAAACACCAAAGCTAGAGGGGACATCTGAAAACAACAACGAAATTATTGCAGAAGGAAACCTGTACGCAATTACTCCCGGATTCATTGATGCACATAGTCATATCGGATTAGTAAGGTCAGGCGAGCCGGATAGAGAAGAGGAGGCAAATGAGCATTTTAACCCTATTTATCCGTTAGTAAGTGCCCTACACAGTATCTATATGGATGACCACTCTTTTGTTGAATCTGTTGAAGGAGGTGTACTTTATTCGACAGTCTTACCAGGAAGTGGAAACATAGTTGGAGGAAAGGCGGTTCTGATACGCAATTTTGCAAAAGATATCGGAGAAGCTTACATATCTGACGTTGGAATAAAGATGGCGTTAGGATACAATCCCCGTAGCACAACAGAATGGAAGGGCGACAGACCATCAACACGAATGGGAGCTATTGCTATGCTCCGCGAATATTTGATAAAAGCAAGAAAAATGCAACGTCTAATAGAGATGGAAAAAAAAGTTGCCGATGAAGTGGAACCACTAACAGAGGAATTCATGGATATACTTTCAAATAAGTACAAAATGATGGTGCATCTTCACAAAGAAGATGACGCAATGGTGCTCATCCATCTAGTGAATGAATTTGGGATAAAAGCAGTTGCAAATCACTGTGCTGACGTCCATAGAGCGGAGGTTTTTTCAGCCTTGAAAGCCGCTGCGATACCCGTAGTTTATGGACCAATGGACTCCTTTCCGTACAAAGTAGAGCTGAAGCATGAAAGTTGGAGGAATGTGGAGAAATTGATAGAATCAAATGCGAAGTTCTCACTTATGAGTGACCATCCTGTAATTCTGCAGAGAAATCTTTTCTATACATTAAGGCATCTTTTAAGATTCAGTATGTCAAAAGCCGATGCTATCTCGAAAATTACTAAAGAAGCGGCCGAAATTATCGGAGTAAATGACATTGGTCAAGTAAAGGCCGGGTATAAGGCATCATTTGTAGTTTGGAATGGTGATCCGTTCTCTTTATCAAGCTATCCTGTGTTAGTAATCGCAGAAGGAAAAACAGTATACCAGGAATAAATGTCAGCTGTATCTATCAAATTAACTATTAGCCAAGAACTGAACAAACAGATTCACGGCCGAAGGAAATTTTAGAATAATAATCCCTAATAATTATCATTATTTGATGGGTTGAAGAGGCGCGCTGAGATTCAAATATGCTCCGTCTCTGTATACGGTGAATAGGATGTCTTCACCTATAGTTTTGTTCTCCTGGACGTAAGATAGCAAACCTTCGATATCAACAATGCTTTTACCATCCAAGGCTGTTATCACATCACCGCTCTGCCGTTCTCCGTACTTGTTTGTAGTTGCAGCGTCTATGCCAGCCATATCGGCAGTACCTCCTCGTACTACTGTGTCTACCAATACTCCTTCCAAATCATCCTGAATATCATTAAATTGTTTTGCCAAATCAACAGTAAGAGTGGAACCAGTTATGCCCACGGCTGGATGAATGTAAAATCCATTCTGAATCAATCCATTTGCAACTCTGTCAAGTGTATCTGACGGAATAGCCACACTTAAACCAGGAAATTGTTCAGGCGAAGGAGCGGTAGGGTTCAACCTGCCATATATCATTCCTATTACATCTCCGCGCATATTTATCAACGGACCGCCAGAATTTCCTGGATTGACGGCTACATCAGTTAAGATTGTATTGGGTACTGAATATCCTAGAAATGGAAAATATAGCAGATAATCAGTTTGGCCTATAATTCCTGCGGTCATAGCTATTTTAGATGCAAATGGATAGCCTATAGTTACAACATGATCTCCAATTCTAAGCGAAGATGAATTCCCAAGCGTTACTGGTTCAAAGGATATAGAAGTTTCTGAAAGCGCAGTAGTATTGTTGGCTATTATCTTTATCACCGCAGTGTCTGTAAATGCATCTCTTCCTATGACGGTGGCGTTATATCTGTCCCCATCTTTGAAAACGACGCTAACATTATTAGCCCCGGCCAGAACATGGTTGCCAGTAACAATATGTCCTACATCGTCATAAATGAATCCTGCGCCCACTTCTGTTGTGTTTTGGGCTTGAGGATTTAAGTTGAACAATGGAGGAATTACGCTTACGACTTGAACTATCGAATTACTTACATTATCGAATATTGATGATAGAATATTGTCCGAATCCGAATCACCAACATTAGTCGTATCTGAAATCATGGACACTGAACTAGCAGA
>DASSCH010000091.1:0-7093 GCA_035697905.1 Nitrososphaeraceae archaeon | reverse complement strand
TCGGCAATGAAGATCGATCCAAATATCACCATCGATGATGGAGCCGATCTTACCCTTGAGATGCACAAAGAATTTCAAAAATACAAAACGGTGTATGGAGGAACCGAGGAAACTACAACAGGAGTAGTAAGACTCAGATCTATGGAGAGAAGTGGGATTCTCAAATACCCCATTATTGCCGTAAATGATGCAGAGACAAAACATGACTTTGATAATTATTATGGAACCGGTCAATCCGCATTGGATGGAATTATTCGAGCTACAAACATTCTGTTTTCAGGAAAGAATGTTGTCGTCTCCGGATACGGACACGTCGGCAAAGGGATTGCTCGAAAAGCGGCAGGTTTGGGAGCAAATGTAACCGTTACCGAGGTCGATCCAATTGCTGCTCTGAAAGCAAAGTTGGATGGTTTTTCAGTTGCAAAAGTTACGGAAGTCGCCCCTATAGGAGATTTGTTTATCACAACTACAGGTTGTAGAGATGTAATCGATTATGAAACAATATTAAAGTTAAAGGACGGTGCATTATTGGCTAATGCAGGGCACTTTAATGTAGAGATTTCAGTGGATGCCCTGGAGAAAAATGCGGCTGCTAAAAATAGGATAAACGACCATGTCTACCAGTATGAATTGTCAAATGGCAAAGCCGTTTACCTTATAGCAGACGGCAGGCTAGTGAACCTTGCAGCGGCAGAAGGACATCCCTCTGAAGTTATGGACATGAGCTTTGCAAATCAACTCCTTTCTGTTATCCGAATCGCCAAGACTCATGGTTCCCTTGAATCCAGAGTCTACGAAATTGAACGAGAACAGGATATGGTTATAGCCGAGGCGAAGCTCCATTCAATGGGCATATATATCGACCAGCTGACGCAAGATCAACAGAAATACTTGAAGGGCTTTGATCAAGGGACCTAGTTTCCGACCCCCAGGTTCGACGCTACCGACAAAATCACCTTAAAACATGGATGCGACGAAGTCGAGTGGAATATATTGAAATACACGGTCTAGCATTGTAACAGAGGTGCTACTAACCTTCTCCTCGAAAAAAGATTTGGATGGGTGGTCTAGCCTGGTTATGATACCTGTCTCACACACAGGTGATCGAGAGTTCGAATCTCTCCCCATCCACTAAACTGAACTTAACGCGAAAAATTGATTTCCTTTATTAGAATAAGTGTCGATATTAAGTGAAGGCTGTAAATTGATCTCATACCAAATATATCAAAAGCAATCGAGGTCGCCGTCGAAGTTATCCAACACTTTTTTCTCACAGTTCAAGTCAACAGTGTCATACTAACAAATGTCACCGCCAAGGCACACAAGAATATCTTTGTGAGCCTCATCGATCTATCTAATGCGGAAGAGTAATCGTCTAACTGTTTTGATCCCATCACCTTTATACTCGATATAGCAGAGTACAACTCCAACGTTGAAGATTCAGCTGATTCCTTGGCTCGAATTGACAGCGCTTGAAATGCTTCTACGATCGAATCCTCTTTGCTAAGCTCTCCAAGTGCGAAGTAGCCATTCCTAGTCCTTTTGCCTGAAGTACTATGGGTATCCGAAGTACAGATTTCTACTATATGGTGATCTTGGCTTGTCAGCTTTTTCAAGAGGGCCTCACGCAGGCCGTTCTTCATGTTATTAGAATCAGCCCAGCCCAATAAATTCCACTTGTTGTCAATACATAGCGCAAGCACAGCCAATCCAGACTCGCCCAGATCGTCCTGAAATGCAGCCCTAACGGAGATATCCCTTATATTAGCATAGCCTGCTCGAAATGGATATTCTACAGCAGCGACAAGTTTGTCCAAACAGCGCTCGGCAGCCCTGAGCAGCCGATCAGTTTGCTGAGCGTCCAGTGAAACACCCATTGCGTTATGGCTATCTATTAAGAGTAAGGAGTCAAACCCGATCTTCTTTGAGTAGTGATTGAGTTGAGAGAGGACCGAATATGGAACATCCTCCATGCCTTTTGGAGACATAGACAAGATTAGCATACAAACTCTTTCGAATCTAATTCCTGTCACACTGCAATGACCATCCTCAACTCTGATCGGATTTGAACAACGATTATGTGAGGAGAGCTTTTTTGCTGATTTGAGACTTCTCAAATATCTGTCCAGCTCATCTTTGGAAGGAATATTCAATGCATGATCAGATACTCCATGCAGAACCATCGCCCTTCCCGAAAACGCATTGTACAGAACATATGGTAGATTGCTGCCTCCCACAGAGAGGAAAGGGCCAGGATGGACTTCGGGGATAACAAGCGAGTATCCATTGGTTTTGTCAAGTGAAAATTTCATCATGAACGTAGAAACAGGTTTTTCGTCTGCTTTTTCTTCGGCAATTCGCTCAAATCTTGTTCCGTCTTTTTCTGTCCAAGCGGCCAAAAATGCCTGCAAGACTTCAAACGTGCTACTGATCTCTGGCCTTCCCGCACGATCTGCCATAATGGCCCACAAAATTCCCATACCGATTAGCCCCAGCCCATATCCAAGCGCAACCGGGTTAGAAAATACTTCCGGGATAAATTGAAGTGGAGTAAAGAAAAAGAGAATAGTAAATGGAGCCACCAGTCCTACAAGGATGGCTCGGACCAAAGAAGCTCCAAAAACAGACTTAAACATACATATCCTAAAACCAGCCACAAAGAGTAGTCCTTCCAACAGATAACTTGAGTTAGTAGAAAAAACATCATTGTTTATCAGGTTAGGAGCCAGCATTCCAATAATCAGGGTAAGCAACCAGATAAGATACGAGAAAGCAGTTACATGAAAAACCTTTGATAGTTTGGTTAAGGAGGTTCCTTTCAAGAGGGTATAGTCCAAATACGTCAGCGCGAAGAGGGCAGCGTTCCCTACTACTACATAGTAAATGAGATAAGGAGGATTATTGAATCCAACTCCAGTTACGTAAGCATTGGTGAGGACAACAAGGGCAGTAAAGGCGCAGCATGTAATTACAAAAGAAACTCTGCTCGTGGATGGATTAAGTTTGGTTAGAGCCCATCTTTTATGTATATTTGAAACGCTATCCTCTGCCTGACTAAACATAAAAAGTGACTTCACACAGGGAATATTATGCGAATGAGGATGGAAACACCTATTATTCCTCCTGCTATTCCAAGTACTAATTCGGGCTTTATCTTGACTCCTTTAGTCTCATCTTCAAAGAATCGAAGTAACCCTGCGCTGGATGCTGGAAGTGGTGCGTTCTTTTTCTTGCTGCTCATTGCTACAGTTTGGAGGACCTTAAGACGGTTAAATAGATTGCGATTGCGGACTGGGCTTTGGTACTTTAGGTTCGATCATGGATCGACCTATTACTTTAAGGGATGGGGTATCTAAGGAACAACATCACAATCCACTCTCATCAGGCAAGGCTTAAAAGTAAGAATTGGGGAAATATCTATTAATAGATGGCGGTTATTTGCAAGAAATGTGGCCTTCCCGACGATCTTTGTGCTTGTGGCGAATTGGAGAAAGAGGACACAAGGATCATTGTTCGATTAGAAAAAAGGCGTTTTTCCAAGACAACTACGATGATTGAAGGTATTGATCCAAAACAAAGTGATGTTCAAAGTATTATTAAGGAATTGAAGAGCAGGTTTGCATGCGGCGGCACTGCAAAAGATGGGTTCATCATGCTACAAGGAGACCATCGAGATGATGTCAAAGGTTACCTGCTCAGAATGGGTTTCAACGAGGCGGCTATCGAAGTTCAGTGAATTAACATATCCTCATTGAATTCCTATTGATGGGTGACAGGATGGCTATGCGATATTCTAGGCAGCAAGACCCATATTGATTCCTTAAAATATTGGTTGCTACCTCTTCCCGTTAAAGTAAGGTAACTATATAGCTTGGTACTTCAATCAGCTAGAGCATTTGGGTGGTACATAATGATAATTTTTTATCTTGCTTATGCATACCTTCACTTATGCTCTTCAACCTCTCACATTGCTGGCTACGCGAATTTTTACTATTTACTTAAATGCAGGGATAGAATTTGTTCAGTTCTGGTTACAGCCTAAAATCAGTTCCTACAACTTTAGATGCAATTTTAATCCCTTGTATCTGTTCCTGATTGTGACCTCAGTTACACCGGCCGCTTCTGCGACATCTTTCTGTGTCTTGTTCTCACCGTTCATCACGCAAGCGACATACAATGCGGCTGCTGCAAGTCCCATTGGGTCCTTACCTGCAGAAATTTTTCCTTCCTCTGCCCTCTTTAAGATCTCAAGGGCCTTTCTCTTTGTCTTTTCTGAAAGCCCTGCCTTGCTTGCTATTCTAGCTACACACTTGACTGGGTCAACTACGGGCATTTTTAAGTCTAGCTCTCTAATCAAAAGCCGATAACACCTTGCAACATCCTTCTTCTTGATATTACTGGCATTAGCAATGTCCTTTAATGTGCGTGGTGTTTCAGTATCTCTACAAGCAGCATAAAGAGCAGCTGCAACTAATGCTGATATGGATCTCCCTCTCACCAGGCCACGTTCCAAAGCCTTCCTATACACGTAAGCTGCCTTTTCTATTACAGCATCCCCTACTGCTAGCTTATCTTTCAGTCGATCGAGCTCACTGAATGCTTGCCTGAAATTACGGTCTACCGGTTCATGTACTTGGCTCCTACTATCCCAAGTTCGAAGCCTTTCAATAGTGCTTTTCATGGAGGCCGATAACGGCTTTCCAGAAGCATCCTTATCGATGGGGCCAATTATAGTCGCCAGTCCCATATCATGCATGGCTAGCGAGGTGGGCACACCAGCTCGACTCCGATCCTCATGCTCTTCCTTCGAAAAGGCTCTCCACTCTGGACCCATCTCTTCAATTCTTTCTGTAATTACAAACCCACAGTTTCCACAAAACATCTCGCCACTAGAATTATCAGTCACCATGGGTCCCTTTCCGCATCGCGGGCATCTTTCATTGAAAAGTGTAATGTCCTTTACCAAAGTTTTTCACCATAAAAATTGTCAGAATATCGCATCTAGTATAAATGTTTTATTCTAGTATATAAAGTTATTCCTATTGGACAAGGATCCAATGCCCAGATTTGAAATTCTTACAACTATGAATGAAAACGCCTAATGTTTTTATGATGAATTAATATTGTTTCTATATTTTATGGAAAACGCATCAAATTATGACAATTTAGTCAAAGCAATCAGACACCACATATCAAAGTAACGTGGAAATAAAATACCTTGCCATTTGAAGTAGATATTTGCAGTACAAATTAATACCGCGCCAGCATTTAGCTATTTGTCATGATACCAGATGAAATTGTTCGTCGCAGAATTCCTCCAGCCTATGGAAATAGGATACCATATTCTGAATTTATCGAACAGCAAGATCCGTCATTTCTTGATTTCGATGGATATTCCAGTCATGTAAATAATTCAAATCCGTCTGAAAATACAAGCTCAAATGGCACGGATCACGTGAAAGCTGAACGGAAAGAAGGTAAGGAGAGTACTGATAGGCATGGGATAAATTCTCTCAAACTATTTCCTGGAAGCTACGCGCGTCGCCTGGCTACTGATCAGACTATGATAGCCTCAGACATTAGAAAATATTTATCAAGTAATCACGTGAATCCTCTCGGAAGTTCTAGCTACTTTGAAAACCGACGAGGTCTGGGGAAATTTTCTTATTCGCTTTAGAACTCCCCTAATATTCCACCATTTATGTGATGTAATAAAAGAAACTTGAATCAAGAATGGAACCTAGTTTTTTGCTACTAAGTGAAACAGGGTTACGTGCGGAGAGAGACGGGATTCCCATTCCAATTCCAGTTATTCTCGTTCTCGCCCTACTTTCTCTTATTCTTATTGCCTCTGTTCCTGCTAGGGCCGCGCAGAGCAATGACTCAGGAGCGTATATCGACGGTGTTAGATTCATCCAGTATCTAGATGACAATGTAGCTTTGGAGGAATTGAAATCAGGAAATCTGGATACCTACTATTTTAGGATACCACTGGAGGCAGCCTCTGAAATTAAAAATATTCCTAGTCTAAAGGAGTATGACAAACTTTCGGGTTCTTTTGGCTTGCTATTGAATCCTTCGCCGACAAATAGTTCTGGCTCGTTGAATCCCTTCTCATTAAGGGAGGTTAGGTACGCAATGAATTATTTGATCGATAGAGAATTTGTAGTAGATGAAATCCTAAAAGGCTTGGGCACACCTCTTCTGAGTCCTTATGGGATTTTTTCACCGGAGTACTTTAATGTAATTGACACGCTAGAGTCTTCCGGACTAAATTATAACCCTAGACTCGCTGACCAGATGATAACTGCTGCAATGAATAAAGCTGGTGTTCAAAAGGAGAATGGTAAATGGATGTTTAATGGGAATCCAGTGATCATCTCAATCCTAATGAGAAGCGACAATCAACCTCTAAGATCGGTTGGAGAGTTGGTAGCTTCAGAGATCGAAAAAACAGGATTTACAGTGAAAAGGAACTATGGTGACTTGAATAAGGCCAATACCGTGGTTTACGGCTCTAATCCTCAAGACCTTGGGTGGAACATATATACTGAAGCATTCGGGGGCACTGGCGGTTTTGTGAAATACAACCCAGTGATTCCCTCACAAATGTACGCCCCATATTTCGGAAATATGCCGGGCCAGCAAAATCCCGCTTTTTGGAACTACGAAAATGAAACTATAGACAAGATTGCGCAGAGAATTCAATTCCTTAATTTTACTTCCGAAAAAGAGAGGAATTCACTTATTAGAAATGCCACAGATTTGGGGGTACAGGAAGCGGTCAGAGTTTTTATTGCACAGTTAGTCGATCCTTATGTAGCATCATCGGGGCTTACAGGTCTTGTTAACGACTTTGGTGCAGGAATATCTAGCAAATTTTCGCTTATAAATGCACGAACTCAAGATCCTGCAAACGCCCTGGACATTGGAGTCAAGCAGATATACCAAGGAGCATGGAATGGAGTTGGTGGTTGTTCGGACCAGTATTGCAGGGATATCTCCTCAGCTTTGTCCGACCCCGGTACCTTTCGGGATCCGTACACCGGAGAGGTGATCCCAATGAGGACTCCTTGGATTAATATAACAACAA
>DASSCH010000090.1:0-4939 GCA_035697905.1 Nitrososphaeraceae archaeon | reverse complement strand
CGCCCCTGGTGATGAGAATTTCAGCGCCGAACTTTTGTGCCTGAAGATATGCTCGACTAGCAAGCTCCTGGCCTGAGATACCCGTGGGAAATCCCAAGTAATTCTCAATTTTTGAGCTTGAACCTGCCTGACCACCCGGCGAACCCGTTTCTACTACTAGAACATCTAGTCCTTCTGAAGCGCCATATACTGCAGCAGCCAATCCAGAGGGACCAGCGCCGATTATGATGAGATCGCGCACCTGGGTCTGATTAATAGATTCGTTGAAGCCAAGACAGTCCGCAATTTCTTGCTTAGTGGGATTCCTAAGTACCACGTGGCCACGGCAAATCATCACGGGTATCTCGTTGGCTGCTAGATGAAAACTGTCTAACATATTCTGTACGTCGGGATCACGTTCAAGGTCTATGTAGGAGTATGGATGTCCATTCCGCATCAAAAACTCTTTAATTCGAAGGGTATCGGCAGAATATGCCGAGCCTATAAGAACAATATCTCCAACACCAGCGGTTATCAACTCCGCTCTACGTAGGATGAAAGCCCTCATCAGAATCTCGCCAAGTTCAGCATCAGTCTGAACTAAAGTAAGCATATGCCGCCGGTCGAGTTCTATCACCTTACCCGGCTTAGAGACACGCACACGGAACATGGTCCGTCGGCCGGACAGCGTGCCGACCTCGCCAGTGAACTGGCCAGAGCGGTGGACGGTAACGAGAGTCGTCTCATTGGCTCCCAAAGGGCGCAGAACCTCGAGCTCCCCAGAGACAACCACAAAGAATGACGTGGCGCTATCTCCCTGCTCGTAGAGTATTTCGCCACGCTCTATCTTACGCGTGCGACCGTGTGATGTAACACGACGAATTTGTGTTGGTGTTAATTTTGGAAATATTTGCTCTATGCGGGCTCTGGCTAACGGAAGACCCCTGTATGAATTATTCATATTGGCGGTCGTTTCCAGTATATCGCTCTTCGAAAATCATCGCTATGATTTTTCCGGAATTGTCCGTATGGACAGCAATTTTATGCATCATATTCTGTGATATGACCCTCATTCTAATATGCTTGACGTATTTTTAAATCGTATGAATTGCTATAGATACTATGTCTTGGTCAACTAGAAAGCGATACTAGTAAAGCGCAGCAAGCACTATAACTGATGATGGTATGCAAGAGTATATTATGTTTAATGTATCAATATCCAAAGCTGCTAACATGATTCAAGGTTGGGATGAATTTCTGGACTCAGAAATTGACCTAAATCACAAATCTGTTGTTAGAAATGCTGTTAACATCTTGTTGCTCAACGACTAGATCTAATTTCGATTCTTACATTTTTCCAAAATCCCAAGTTGAAAAGAATTTAGGATCGATTTCAATAATTAGATGATTTCCTTTCTGTACACTTTCTAATATCATATTAGGTATAGGATGATCAAGTGTACCAAGGTACTTCATGTATATTTTCTTCGCTTCTGGAATGGTCATAGAAGGATTCTCTACTATTATCGCAATACCTTTACCTTTCACTCCTTTATAGGGAAAATTCCCATCGTCTATAGAGAAGTAAATAGTAGCCCTCTTGCGTATATTGTTGATCTTCTTTGACTTTTTTGGTGTAAGTATTAATAGTTTTTCTCTCCCCCCCCCATTTTCTACAACAGTCTTCAAAGTAGTGACATTTTTTCAACAGAATAAATAAACTTTAAAATCGTAGTTATGAGAAGAGTGTAAGTATAGTAAAAAAGACATGCCAAATGAATACGTCATATACAATAAAGCAAGAGGACTTAGTATCGAACAGAGTTTAGAACTGCGATTAACTCAACACGAAAAATCATTCCATAAAATTATCATCGAGCAATATTCTATTTCTGGAGTAATCAATGTCTGTCGAAATTACGACCGGAATATCTTTTGACCTTTTAGCCTTTTTTAAGCAATCTGAAAATTCAATTACTGATTTAGCTGCGTATCCTATTGCTCCAAAACTGCAAGCCAACTTTACAAAATCAGGATTATTAAATTCTGTAAAGGCCTTCTTTCCAAATTCCTCAATTTGCTTTAAGGAAATAACTCCGAATTCCCTATCACACCAGATCACAATTATTATAGGCAATCTAAGGCGAACAGCTGTCTCAAGCTCTTGAACATTCATTAGAAAACCTCCATCACCGCACATAGCAACAACTTTTCTCTCTGGAAATGCAAGTTGTGCTGCTATCGCGCCAGGAAGTGCAAAGCCCATTGACGCAAAGCCATTTGAGATAATACAAGTATTTGGATGGAATGTAGCGTAAATTTTCGCTATCCATAATTTGTGAGCACCTACGTCTGAAATAAGTATATCCCGGTCATCTAAGGCTCTTCTAACGTCTGCAATCAATCTCTCAGGCTTGATAGGATAATCAAGGTCATCGGCATGTCTTTGAACTCGCTCATCTATCTCTTTTTTAATTCTCTTGAAAGACTTTGGGAAATCGTTATGGACAATATAATCTACAGTGGTATTTTTGAATCTTGTTTCTCTTTCCAACCCAGTTAAGATGGCATTTATTGCTAATTCTATATCTGCTGCAATCTCGACATCTGGTGGATAATATGTATCTACTTCTGCCGGTGTAAAGTCTATGTGGATAATCTTTTTAGTGAGATCGTCATTCCAGAATCTAGGACTATATTCTACCAGGTCATAACCTATTGCAATGACCAAGTCTGCTTCCTTCATCGCTATCAATGCATGATCTGCATCTTTGATACCAATAGTTCGAAGATGTCTTTCCCATCTATCGGAGATCACGCCCTTTGCCATAAATGTATTCACAGAAGATATCCCAGTTTTTTCAACGAACTTCCTAACATGATAGCTTGCATTTCCTCGAATGCAACCATTACCTACCAAGACAAGAGGTTTTTCAGCTTGAAGAATTAGTCTTACTGCCTTCACTATTAGATATCTATTTGGATGCGATCGTAGTAGAACATCTTCCTCTTGCTTTTCAATAGGCTTTATTCTAGATTGCTGCTTTGCTACATCCTGTGGTAATTCGATGTGTGTCGCTCCCGCCTTTTCCTCCTTTGCTATTTTAAATGCTCGTCTAACAATCTCTGGAATATTATCCCCGTTACGAATTGATTGATTCCATTTTGTTATTGGTTTAAACATAGTTATCACATCCATATTCTGGTGTGACTCTTTGTGTAACATATTAGAATCAATTTGCCCAGTGATCGCTAATACTCTCGATCGATCCATATTAGCACTGGCTATTCCAGTTGTCAGATTAGTAGCTCCTGGACCTAGCGTGGCTAGACAGACGCCAACTCTACCAGTCAATCTGCCGTAAACGTCTGCCATGAAGGCAGCTGACTGTTCATGTCTTGTCAGAATGAATTTGGCAGTTGAATTTAGTAAAGATATCATAAGATCGGCAGTTTCTTCACCGGGTAAACCAAAGACGTATTCAACTTCCTCGGCTTCAAGGCACTTAACTAACAAATCAGATGTTTTCATAACCTATTAATCTATTATGTTAGTAGTCTGTATATCTTAAGTTAGTGCGTTGGAGCATTAATTCAATACATCGAAGTACAAAGTCATTTAGATACGTCATTGGATAAAAGTTTTGAACGAACTATGAAAGAATGTACGGAAATATTCAAAAGAAGCAGCGTAACCTAATTGATACCCTCAGGTTCTGCTAAGCGAGAGGAAGAATTGGACTGAGGTTCTTACATAGAATGATACTCAATTTATTTCCTTCCACATTTTGAGGATTCTCGTACTCGATGGATGAAGCTTTAACAAGTCCCAACTGCAACATAAACTTAAGGTCATCTCTTATTGCTCTATGCTCGATAATTTTTCCGTTCTTCCCAATAGTATGGACGTGTACTGTTTCATAAGAGATTTTATTTCCTGTTGGGGGAATAAAGAAAAAACTTCCTGTCTTCGTACCTGTTACAATTCCGATAAATACAACCTTATCATCTTGAGAAATAATCTCTTGTTCTTCATAGTGAAGATCAGGAAAAGCACTTCGCAGATTCTTGATTGAATCTATGAATTCTTCAGGTCCTCTAAGTTGTGACCTGTACGAATCTTTAGCTTTTTGTGATTCTTTATTAACATAATCTGGACTTATAAATTCATGAACACTACTTGTATCCCCCATGTTAAAGGCCTCAATAGCACGTCTAACAGTTTTTATATTTTCTTGAGATGACATAGCTAAGTTATAATAATCTCCTTACTTCTTCGGTCAACGCCTGAGCCTGTTCTGGCCTTCCCAAGTATTGAGCTCTTGTATTTATCTGCACCTCTTGCATTATCTCACGGTCTAGCTTCCCCTCAGACAGCATTCTACCTATCTCGCTGAGCTCCTGCATCTGGGAGCTGGAGCAAAAGCCGGTCCCCGTTATCACATTAATTGGTATCATTACCTTCTTACGCAGCTCCTAAAGATTGTAACTCGCGCTTTCTCTTGCGACAGACCTCAACCAATCCTTCGTAGATATCTATAAGTTCTATTAACTCGTCCACTGTTAGTTTTTTTATGTACTCCATCCATTCTTGTTCTGAAGCATCCAAGTCTGGCATTGGTAAAGGAAGAGTCATTTGTTTTGAATGGCACTCCATATCGTTCGAAAGGTTTAGTCTCCGCAGATTCCTGGGACTCCAACTTTCCTGAAAAGATGATGAGACACAGTATCTGCAGTAAAGTCCATCAAGGTAGACAATGATGGATTTGTAGGACGATTGAAGGCCTTCTTGTAATGCTCTGAAGATTCCCAAACTGCATGGTTGATGAATGTACAACTTCCTGCGATAACTCTATGCAATTGGGCGGATATGAAACCTGACTGCTGTTTTATGATAGTAGTATCCTTCCCCCTCCATGCCTTAAAGAACTGATCTATATCATTGGGGTTCACATCAATT
>DASSCH010000089.1:0-3133 GCA_035697905.1 Nitrososphaeraceae archaeon | reverse complement strand
CTTCAATTAGATAAGTAGAAAAGTTGCAGTGCTTGCTTCATAGAGAATAATATATAATCTTCTTAGATCGGCCTACTAAATGTCTAAATTCTGGAAATTTATATAGTGGACCTTAGCTGATAGTCTGTTAATCTCATAACCTCTCGTAGTTGTCGACTTTAGCAGATATCTATCCTAACTTATTCTATTACTAGATTCTTCCAAATCAGGAATAGTGATAAATTTACCTGTACATAGTAACGTCAAATATGGTGATGACATATTTAAGCTATGTGAAACAGTTAATCCTGTTAGAATTGCACACATTAAGCGCTGAAGCATTGATAGGCCCAACGAGACAATGCATCAGATCCTTATTTTATCAATATGAAGGAGTGAACAACCCCATAATATCGGAATATATTTCATCCATTCCTGAAAGCTTGTCGGATGCAGTAAATAGGGTAAGAGAGCAACTAACAGTTACCAATTCAGGGAATATTTTATCCAATCGCAGAAAGTTGGCAAAGCATATCGCTGCCTTTCACGAGCAAGCTGGTACTGATTTTCCAGTGGTAGTAAAGAATAGAATGAATATTGACGATCCATATGCACAGATTTTAGTATCGATACATCAGCCAAATCTTTTTGCTTATGGTGGAGTATATAAAAAGATAGTTCTTCTCCAAACCATGAAATCAATGCTTGAAAAAGGAAATGACGCAACCAATACCGATACTAAATTCATCAATTTGTTCTTAATAGTGGATCACGATTTCATGGATGATGTTTGGATAAGGGTCGCTCAGCTTCCAAGTGTAAGACATTCGGATGGCACTCTAGAACTAAGGATGCCTATTACCCCTTCAAACAGATGGAAACTGGTTCGAAATATGGACGTTCCTTCTGCAATGATCCTTGACCATTGGAGAGAACAGGTAGACTCTTGGATAAAAAATGGATCCCTTTCTTTAGGTCTTGAAAAAAATGAAAGACTAGCACTTTTTGAGAACTTGGAACAATTTTGGAATGAGGTGAACGAATCATACAAAAGAGCAAGATCATATGCCGATCTCAATTCTTTCATTATGTCTAGGGTGGTTAATAAGTTGTGGGGATACGACACATTGTTCGTACGATTATCCGATATTTCAGAAGTCTTCGACGGAGGGTTTAGTTTTCTGCTTCGTAATTTCAGAAAATATTCAGGAGTATTGAGTGAGAGTGATAGGATGTTTCTGCGCAATGGTATCAATACAGGTGTCAGTCAAAGTACGTATCTTAATGCCCCAGTTTGGCTGCATTGCAATTGCGGAAGTAAGGCCTCGGTTAAATTGAATGAAGTTGAGAGTGATATCTTTGACTTGTCAGGAACCTGCATGTCGTGTAAAAGACCCCTTACCATAAGACTCGGCGGATCTCACACGATACCAAGTAGTATACTGAACGAATTGTCTCCTAGGGCTATCCCAATTCTCTTATTGCTTTCCAGGGACCTAGGTATATGTTGTTACGCGTCCGGCACAGGAGGCAGCATGGATTACACAATGGTCGGAAGATTGGTATTTAACGAACTCTCCATAAGGATGCCTGTCACTGTAATTTGGGCATCAGAGGATGTCTACTCTGGAATGGGTCAAAGAGAAGCCCTCCAATCATTAAGATTCAAAAATTCAGTTCAGGTTATTAAATATGCAGAGCAACTAAGAAATGCTCTTTCTAGCTTCAACGCGAAGGTAGCTCCCTTGTTGACTAAGAGAGCAAATTTGGCCAAGGATGGACAGGACATCCAGGACCTTCTAAACAAACTAGCTATCTTGAAGCAAGAACAGAGGAAAGCTAGACAGTTATTGAAAATCAGTGAAAAAGTAATACAGGCCTCTACACTCAAGCCATGCATTATCGACTACGCAGTCAATTTCGGATTAAAAAATACCGAAAGCATATGGGGAAATACCCTGATTCAAAACGATGACCTGATAACGCCCGTCACGGGATTTAGTTAATCAGAGTAGAGATAGCGATCCAGCAGTTTGGTCATTTTTTTTATTAATTCTCCACCACATACATTATCTATAGCATGATCACAAATAGTTGTATTAGTAGCTTGGCAATAACATCATTTTCAATGAAGTTGACATTCCGAATGATACGTCAGCTGCTTGAGGATAGGGGTTAGAGAGATTATCGATGAAGCGAAATGCTACTGTCTTAGTTACTGCTGCCGGTGGAATCGTAGGTCAAGGGATCATGAAGTCTCTACGATTGGCAACCAGTTCATCCCTTTCTCCAAACAGTTATCGAATCCTAGCTGTGGATTCCAGTCCAGTGGCAGCAGGACTTTACAGATCTGATATCGGTTTAACGGTCCCGATGGCATCCGATCCAGAGTATATTGATTCAATTATCAAGCATCTAAGGAACTATAATGTCGATGCCCTTTTCGTGGGTTCGGATGAAGAATTAATGGCTATAGCCAACGCAAAGAAGAGAATCGAAACAGAATCTTCAACTAAGGTGCTAATTACCAAATTGGGTATTATAAAAATTGCGCGTGATAAATGGGAAACGTACAAGTTTTTGAAGGCTAATAACTTAAGCTGTGCCGAATCTTGTCTCCCTGAGAACATGGATGAATTTGTCGAGGAGTTCGGATTCCCATTGGTGGTCAAACCAAGAGAGGGATTCGGGTCAGTCAATTTCTTTGTTACTAATACTACTGACAAAATCGAATATGCAATCTCTAAAATTCAAGATTATGGCTGGAAGCCGATACTTCAAGAATATTTGCCAGGTCTAAATAACGAATTCACATCGGGAGTGACAATTGACAAAAATGGCAAACACTTCATGTCATCCATTTCAATTAGGAAGTATTTAAAGGGCGGGCAAACTTATAAGGCGTTTATTGACGACTATCCTATAGTCAGAGAGTCAGCTGAAAATGTAGCCGAAAAATTAGGTGTGACGGGTGCTGTAAACATACAAGCAAAATATCTTCCAAATGAAGATATCACAAGCTCTACACAGACTGCTACCGATTTTGAGTTCAGAAGTATTAGTGAATCGTTACAAAATGGAAGAATGAAGATATTTGAGATTAACCCCCGCTTCTCAGCTACATGTCCACTTCGTGCATATGCTGGAGTTAATG
>DASSCH010000088.1:0-4742 GCA_035697905.1 Nitrososphaeraceae archaeon | reverse complement strand
CCTATCATCTGGTAGCATCCAAAGTAGCTTCTACCTTGGATGTATGTTCCAACACGAGAAGGGGCCCAATTATTAGATTCAAGCACATTTGCATACTTATGAATGTCCATGTCCTCTCCCCAAGGATATGAGAATTTACGCTTTAAATTCTCATTCCAACTGGCGGCTTTCTCCCACTCTGCTTCTGTTGGGAGACGTTTCCCTGCCCATTTAGCATATGCATTTGCCTCGTAGAAGCTTACATTCACAACAGGCTCTTTAGGATCTAATTTAATGGTGCCTCTGAAGTCCTTCTTTATCCAACGTCTCTCTCCCTTTTCATAGTTCCAAAAGAGAGGTGCATTCCATTCCTGCATTCTAACCAGATCCCATCCGTCAGCCAGCCATAGATTAAAATCATCGTAACCGCCGTCATCCATAAATCGCTGAAAGTCTCCATTGGTTACCGGAAATGTGTCGATTAAGTAATCCTCAAGGTACACTTTGTGTTCTGGAAGCTCATTATCATAACAGAACTGGTCACCAGGATAACCGAGGTTGTAAATTCCTCCAGGAATTTCCACCATTGAAGGGTGTGAGTCGTGAAGACTGGTTTTATCCTTGAAAGAGTTTACCTGCGGTTCGAATGATTTCATAGTTGAGGGTCGAAAATTGTCGTCTGGATCAATAAACCTATTGAAGTAATACTGTAAATCATAAATCATAAGCTCTTGGTGTTGCATTTCATGCTGATTGCCTAATTTTATGTCGTAGTAGGCATCATCACCATAATTGATATGCTCATTTTTCAGAAATCTTACAACTTCCTTGTCTATAAAAGATCTATATTGTAATGTCTGTTTTATTGTGGGCCTTGGAAATCTTCCTCTCTCAGACTTGCTTAGAATAAAATCGTACTTTTGATAGTAAGAGTTTAAGTAAGCCAAATTAATCTCCTCTGGTGGCGCAATCCTAACTCCATGCTTCTCAAGAACTTTTTGGTAAAACCAGCTCACATGGGCCAAGTGCCAATTCGGCGGGCTGCCAAAGTCACTTGCCTGGATTACGGCATCCTCTTGCTTAAGTTGGGAGAACATATTAAGTGTAGTCCGCCTTGTTGACTTGAATTCTTTTATTAGGGATTCTACCGAATCCTGAAGGACTTGCGTCACCTATTTACATATAGAAATATCATTTATAAATCGATCTTCATATGCCTTTTTACAAATATTACATGAAAGGCAGTTATTTTCAAAAGCTAAGATACAAAGGAATCAATCCTTTGGGTCAGTAAACCGTTGATCTATTAGCCCACTTGACGATTGTCAATGTGCTTATTGCAGAACCAACTATTCCAGCCACCAGCGCGCCCACCGTCTTGTGATCTATAAAGCCTGGCATAGCCTGGCCTAACCATTCGGCTATATCTGGCAAAACAAGGTATCCAGCGAACCCTATTGAAAAGCCCATTACCCAGAACAAGAAAATGACAAGTCCTCTTGACATCTCATTTGGTCCTCTCCCGGGACATGGTATAAACGCGATTCATGGTTACCCCTAATCTATTAGTCAGGCTGCGACGCACAACCCACTTTTGTCCTTTTGCAAATAAGCATTAATGTCAAATATTATCGCATAGTTTGATAAAATATAGCCCCTAGGTCACATTTTGGGGTTAAATATTGGTAAGCACGAATTGAATCTACAAAAGTTTTCAATTATAATAAATACTTATGACCATTTCAAATAAATACAACGCTGGCTTCTGCGTTCTGACGATCAAGGTGGTTGGATATGCTCACGAAATGTGGATTACCAGAAAAATGAAGGAATATGTTTTTTCAATTAATTTTCGGGAATGGTATGGTGTTGGATCAAGACCCATTTATGCGAATGCCCTAGGCTCTTGTACGCATGAATCAGGGGTAGTGTGTGGTGGAGAGATGCGTTTAGAATCTGGGGCTGCAAATAAAGTATGACGAGTGTGGACTATTGTACGATTTGCCCTGAATGCAATTGTCGCCTGATACACGACCAAAGTAAGGGTGAGTACATCTGCGAAGGGTGCGGGTGCGTTGTTATGGATCAGATAAATGATTACGGCCCCGAGAGTCATTCAAACGATTTTGAAGAAAAAAGTAGGTTAACTAGAGCGAGCGGCCATACTAGTCTTTCCTTGCATGATTATGGCTTAAGGACAGAGATCGGTTTTAGTTCGAAGGACTATAGTGGCAAAAGCATAGATTATGCAATGGTTGAACAAATGAATACTATGAGAAAATGGCAATCCCGAATAAGGGTTGCCTCCCCAAAAGAAAGGAGATTATCAAACGTCTTGAGCAAAATCAGCGAGATATGCTCGTTGCTGTCTCTTCCCAAAACTATTACAGAAACGGCTGCAAAATTCTATCGTCTCTTTGAAAATCGGAGCGAAGCAAAAGGGAAATCCGTAACTTGTATTGCTGCCGCCACGATCTATCTTGCTTGTAAAAAATGCAATGTTGTTAGGTCTCTTGAGGAGATTGTTAGTCCATCGGGTTCTAATGAAAAATCTAAATCAAATACTCGATTAGCTTCCAAATATTACAGAACAATGGTGATGGAAATGGGAACGTTTACTGAATCTTATATGCTGTCAGGTTATGAGCATCGGCGATTCGAGAACCTAACAGAAAAACCTACAATGGATCATTATTATATTGGGGAATCACATAGACATGATACTTTATCACGAAGTAACTTGACAAACCGGACACTGCTTTCTACTGCAGCCCGAACTCCAACTCTTTCAGTTATACAACATGACTCTTACCCAGTTGCTGCAGCTATCGATCAGTATATCTCTAAACTAGCCAATATGGCGAAGATTGATACTAAGGTAGAAAGACTGGCTATCGACATAGCCCACAAAACAAATGATCATCTCTTGGCCGATGGTAAATCGCCAAATGGACTCGCAGCAGCTTACATATATCTTGCTTCTGTGTTGTTGGGGGTAAGCTTGTTACAAATGGAGATTTCAAGTTTCGCGGGAATTACTGAAGTGACAATACGAAATAGGTGTAAGGACATATTGTCTTCATTTAAGATGTCTGTAATAGTACGACCATTGCATAAAGGGTAAAACTTGGTGAATTACGGATTGAAGCGGCCGCTGAGCGAATTTGGGAAGTCATTATTGATTAGTAGGGTATAGGAATGCCTGTACGTCGTTGAAATTACCAGATGACGTACCAGATGATGACGTACCGGTCATAAGGCACGTTCTTATTTCATTGTAATACAGTGCTTAAATTCGAAATAGAATTAAGAATGTGTATAATACCAAAGGATTAATGCCTTCAGCTAGCAAAATATGACGGGCCAACTCAAGATCAGAAGCGTGCGCGCGGCCTTCCTAATTGTATATTGATCGCCTCGTCATAGGATATTAAAACTTGTAAATTCGGTATGAAGGTGTACGAATTGAATATTTAATAGCTAGACCACTATAACAGGTTAAATAAATATAAAAATGCTAAGCAAGACCTAACTTTTGTCAAAATTTGGCCGAAGAGAAGAAAATTAGCTTCTCGTGTTAGCGTACAACTTATATTTAACTAACACAAGTTGGATTCCCATGGGCGGCATGAAAAAGAAGCCAGTGGGCTCTGGCGCAAAAAATAAAGACTCGAGTACACCATCAAGTTCCAGCCAAGCTCAATCCCAGGCCCAGAAGAAAGAAGATTCAAAAAAATCAAGTGGAAGTAAGCAAAAATTATCAGTTGCAATTGAGGAAGCGGCGGGCAGGAGAGCGTTGCAGAACATGAAAGCTATTACAGTCCAAGCACTGGCTAGAAACCTAGGTGTGAAGATATCCGTGGCTAATTCTTTTGTAAGAACTATGGAAGCCAGAGGTTTGGTTAAATTGGCTGGTGGGTATAGTGGACATCGCATTTATCAACCAGTAGTTCAATAGGTAGGATACATAATAAGCAATATCTGCCTGACGATTATGAAACAAGTCCTGATTATTACTATTTCTTTAAGGTCAAGATGTTGCCCGCCTTGCACTTACTGAATATTTCTATGCTAGATTTTGCCATACCCATTAGATTCATCGGCGAAACCCTACACTCTTGAAGGAAGAAGCAAACTGACGAAGAGTTAGTTAGAAATGCGATATCCCCAGCCTTAAATGTGGATCTTGGCTTTTCGCCGCCCACTTGGAGTTGAGTATGCATATATGCAAATTTATCGTCGTAAAAATGTACAGTATCAACAATTGGCAATGCATTGATAACTTTATTAATGGTTAGGGGTGCTAGATGTCGAATGAGCTCGTATTCGATTGTGCCTTGTCCCTGTATTTCAAGCATAGCCGTTACCCTTGAAACTGATTTCAGTCCATCTTGGTTGCCGTCCCCCATTCTATTCTTCTAATTTGAAGCACTACAATAAAAGTTAGCATTAATATCCTAAAGCGGTAGGAGCAGAGTATCATTACCAATGATAAGTTTGGGCAAGAATGTGCAAATAAGCAATTCTAACTGGAAGGAAACATTTATTTAGACCTGTAAATAGGCACTTCGCAATATTCGGAACATTTAATTAGATATTTATTTCCCCATTGGTTTGTTCTTGGTACTTAAAGAGTCTCCTAATAAACAGTCATCGACGAAAAAAGAAACTTCCAAAAAGAAGCAGAAATCTTCCAGTCCAGCAGTGCCAAAGAGTAAGAAAGTCTCATCGCCTGCTACTAAAAGAGTGGCCAGCACGAGTAA
>DASSCH010000087.1:0-4839 GCA_035697905.1 Nitrososphaeraceae archaeon | reverse complement strand
AATTCAATAAGTCCATATCTCAATGCCTTTTCTTTATAACTATCAAAAGCCTTTCTGACCTGTATCAGATAAAGCAGATTTGAATAATTCCCATTGACCAAAGGCGTTTCTTTTCCGAATGGTCGGTAAAAATCATATTCGTTGCTAATTATAGTCGACGTGACCTTTTGATCGAAGGCCAATAATCTAGGATTCTCTTTGATCAGCATGGCTACTGCACCAGCTCCTTGGGTGTACTCTGCTGTCGAGCCAATATCGTATTTGGCTATATCACTAACTATCACAATCGCAGCTTTGTCATTATTTTCTTCGGCACGTATCCAATTTGCATTGTCATATAGCGCATAAGATCCGCTTACACATGCAAATTTGCATTCAATTCCTCCTGCATGCTCAAAAGAACCTTCACCATAAACCTGCTCCAACATCCCAATCACAAAAGAATTCATTGCCTTTGATTCATCAAGTCCTGATTCGGTTGCTACATACATTCTCCCAATGTCTTGGGGTTGCAAACCATTCTTCTCCATTAATGTTAAACAGGCGTTGGATGCCATACAGGCGGGATCTTGATTAACATCAACTATAGCCATCTTCCTAATCCCAATACCGTATTCTAGCTTCTGAGGGTCTATTCCCCTCGCCTCCGCAAACTCTTTACAATCTACATAAAGCTTAGGTACATAGATAGCCAGATCATCGATTCCTACTGGCATGATGATAAGACTTGACCTTTAAAGACAATTTAAAGGTACTTCTAAGGTTATTTGACTAACTACCTTAGGCCGATTGACACTAACCAATATTATAATATAGTAAAAGTCCGCACCTATGGACAGTCAATCAAAAGTACCTAATTATGTTATAGTAATTGTCTCTTTCGCATGGTCTATATCCTATCTGCCTTATTGACTCTATTATCTTGCTTGCGGTCAATTCTGTGGACCTTGCACCTGTAGCGCTAACTACTTCTTCTCCAATAAGTGTTCCTCCGAAATCGTCTGCTCCATAATTCAACGCCAGCTGGGCCATCCCTATTCCGTTTGTTAGCCATGAGGACTGCAAATGATTAATCAAACCGTAGAAGACTATCCTAGAGATCGCAATCATCTTTAGCAATCCTAACCCACCTGAAGAATACCTCACAAGACCGTCAGATTGTATTTCGGTCTTGTTGGGCTCAAAACTCCATGGTATAAACGACATAAACCCTTGCGTCCTTTCTTGCAATCTCGAAATTAAGCGCAGATGATTCGCTCTCTGTTCTGTCGTCTCCACTGTGCCATACATCATCGTGGCAGAAGACTTAATTCCCAGACTATGAGCTTCCTCCATGATTCTTAGCCATTCACCAGTCTTAATCTTCAATGGACTAATTGTTGATTTTACACTATCATCCAGTATCTCTGCACCTGCACCGGGGAGCGAGTCAAGCCCAGCCAACTTTAATCTGCGCAGAATTTCTCTTGTAGTGCTCCTCTCTACTCTAGCTATCATATCTATTTCAGATGCAGAAAGACCGTGGATACCGATTTCAGGATATCGCTTTTTTATTTCTCTAAATACTTCTTCATAATATTCGATCCTAAGATTTGGATTATGGCCACCCTGGATAAGTATTTGAGTGATGTCATATGCCTCCTTAGCCCCAATCACACGCTCGAGTACCTGCCGCAGAGATAATGTGTATGATTCCGAATGCCCAGGAGGTCTATAGAATGCACAGAATTTGCAATATGTCACACATACGTTGGTATAATTAAGTATTATATTATTAACAAAGCTGGCATCATTCCCAAATAATTTATTGCGCAAATAATTGGCTGAAATACCAAGAGAATAAACATCATCAGAATTCAAGAGTCTAATGTAATCGCTTAAATTAAGGCGATTTTCATCAAGAACGTTGTATACGATATCCGAAATATCTGACTTGTTGATCAAGTTCTGAGTAAGACCGGTCAGGCTATTCAATATACATGATATGTGGATTAATGATGCTATTTATTCTTTACAAACCTTAGAGTTGACAATCTAATAAGCGGAATATCCTTATCACAATCAGCTTGCTTTCTGCTATAGTTTCAAATTAAGGAATGAAGATGGACCATTTAAAATTCATTCAATGAGGTGGGATTCTAAATGTACTTCTATGGATCCAGCTACTAAATACAAGATGCTCTGAAATGTATCCAAGGAAGCTTTTTTGCCTTATCTGATAGAAGATCATTGCATAGGTTTTATATTGACATTCACAAACATATGTCAACTAGATTGCAACAAGGTATTGAAAGAGTAACCCCTGCACTCGAGAAGGCGATGGCGGGCGAAGAACTATCACTTAGTGACGGAATGCAACTAATGAATGAAGAGAACCTGTTCTTGCTGGGAGCGGTTGCAGATAATTTACGCCGGAAAAATAGCGGAAATATCGTAACATTCGTTTGTTCGTACTATCTCAACTATACAAACATCTGCGCCGCCAGTTGTCCACTCTGTGCTTTTTATAGAAAGGGCCCAGAGGTAGACGCTTATACTCTTTCCACTGAACAACTCATCGCAAGGGCCAGAATAGCAGTGAACGAATTGGGAGCCACAGAATTACACATTGTTGGAGGCTTTCATCCTAAGTTGGGACTGGATTACTATGAACGTATGATCATTTCTATTAAAAAGGAATTCCCACATGTATGCATAAAAGCGCTCACACCAGCTGAAATTTTTTTCATTTCCAAGCTAACCAGGAATTCCGTAAAGGAAGTACTTAGGAGATTGAAAGATTCTGGGCTGGACGCATTACCAGGGGGTGGTGCAGAAATTTTTCACGATCAAACAAGGAATTTGATTGTGAGAGGGAAATGTTCTGGAGAAGAATGGCTTAATACTGCCCGCCAAGCCCACGAAATAGGGTTGAGGAGCAATTGTACGATGCTCTTTGGCCATGTTGAAAAACCTGAACACATAGTTGATCATATCATTCGGATCCGAGAGTTACATAAGCACACCAATGGCTTCACTACATTCATACCTCTAAAATTTAGCCTAGAGAATACCGAACTTGAGAAGACACATATGATTCAAAGAGAAAGTCCATCGACATACGACTTAAGAGTTATAGCAGTTTCAAGGATCCTTCTATCAAACGTACTGAACAATATTTCTGTTTATTGGATAGCCCTTGGAAAGAAGTTAGCTCAAGTCGCGCTCCGTTACGGTGGCAACGATCTCGTCGGGACTGCTTTCTCTGAGGAAATATTCAAAGCAACGGGAAAGCATAATGTAACTTCGACAGAAGAGCTGGTCAATTTAATTGGGGAAATTAATAGACAACCCGCGCAAAGGGATACATTTTTCAATATTCTCAAACGCTTTTAACCAGTATTCGGAAATACCTTCCTATAATTTTGGACTCATTCAGTATTGTTCATGTATTCTACGATGATACTATCCATTTCAACAGAATTCAGCTAACCTTTGATCAAAATTGAGATGTTTTCCTTCAGGATCCCTTTATTCAATGCCAGTTCAAACATTTTCTGGATGGATGCAATACCTTCTGTTCCCATGTCTATGGTTAGTCTGTTGACATACATTCCTATGAATTTACGGATCACATCTCTGGCCTGGCCTCTACTGTACGTCATGGCATAGTCTAGTGCCTCTTCAAAATGGTCAAGCCCGAAGAGTATAGAGTCTTTGAACAATTGCTCAAATTCCTTAATCTGCAATCCTGACATAGTTTTTGAACTTGCCACATTTATTCCAAGAGGAACTGCCAGACCATTTGTGTTATCATTCCACCATCTTCCTAGGTCTAGGACCTTTAAAAGTCCGTATGCACCAAAAGAGATCTGCCCTTCATGAATTACTAATCCAGCATCCACCTCTCCTTCATTTACCGCCCTTGGAATCATGTGAAAAGGCACCTGCATATCAGGGTAGTTTCCTAATGCAATCCTTGAAATCAAGTATGCCGAGGTCATTCTACCTGGTACGGCAATCGTGGTATGACTGAGTTCAGGTATTGTGAATTGTTTCTTTGAAATAATCACTGGACCATAGTTAAGGCCAAAACTGGCACCGCAGTTCAAGATAACGTAATTTCTAAGGTATGCATATGCATGTGCTGAAATTGCAGTGACATCAAGTTCGTGATCCAATGCCTTCTTGTTAAGGGTTTCAATATCCTCTATTACGTGCTTGATTTCAAACGTGGAACTCTTCACGTTGCCTGATGCAATACCATAAAACATGAATGCGTCATCAGCGTCAGGAGTATGACCTAGCCTTAATTCAACCATACAATTTTGAATGTATCAGAGTCTTATATGCTTCTCCTTACTGTTAGCGAGAGCAGGATGAGGTGCCCCTTACTCCCTTAGCCTTATGATTATGATCACTGTTTATGATAGCGGAATGGTGCAATATGACCGTATTAAAATAAATTAGCACCTTGCCGGCCAACTGATGATATCGATTACCGAACGGGAAAACCGCAACTGATTGATAAAGAAGTAGAAGCCTTTTGTCATTGAAGCTCAGCACAGAATTTGGAAGCCTTAAAAAGATTACACGAATTTGATTCTAGTTTCGAGGCCGGTAAAGGATATCCTCTTAATCATTCCAGTTCCAAAGTACGGCTCATAACTATGTACTTCGACTTAGTCGGTTCTACAAATTTAAGCAGTTCATTGCCCGTCGACAAACTTGTTACCATGATACGAGCATTTATTACGAAGTGACTTCTTTAATACAGCGGCATGGTGGGGATGTATTAAAGTATGTTGGTATTGCAGTTATTGCATTTTTCACTTTAAGCTCAAAACAAGATCATTGCTT
>DASSCH010000086.1:0-4026 GCA_035697905.1 Nitrososphaeraceae archaeon | reverse complement strand
TCTGGGACTGTATACTTTTTTGGTAAAGACATAACTAAAAAACAGTCTGAAATCAAGAGAAAGATAGGAGTTGTGTCACAGAACCCCAGTTTTGAGGCGAATCTAACAGTAGAAAAGGCCCTTGACCTCTATGGCCTACTATGGGGACTGCATGATAGTAAAGTAAGAAAGGACAAAGTGAACGAAATATTGAGCACTTTTGACCTTGAATCTATTAGAAATTCCAAGAATGATGAGCTCTCAATAGGTCAGAGAAGAAGAGTGCAGCTTGCAAGAGAATTCATGCACGGAGACGATATGGATCTTCTGTTTCTCGACGAACCTACAGTAGGATTGGATCCTTCTGCGAGGCGTATGCTTTTAGACTACATTAAGAAACACGTGATGTCTGGGCTGACGGTTTTCTTCACTACTCACATAATGGAGGAAGCAGAATATTTGTGTGATGAAATTGCTATAATAGATAATGGGAGAATACTTGCTTTTGATACTCCAACTGGGCTAAAACAGAAATATGGTGGAGCGAACAAGGTTATTGAAATTACTTTTAAAGAGGTACTAAGCCAATCCTTTGTTGATCTTCTAAAGAAAATAATCATAAGCAGTGAAACTAGTGATGGTGTCCAAAGACGTAAGGGTAATACTACTAATACCACTTACCATATCGATATAAATGAAACAAATCCAAGTGCAATTACGATTACAGTTAATAACGCAGAAGAAGTCATCTCGGAGATCTTACAGCTCGTTTCTAAAAATAGCATGCAAATAGAAAGTATCTCTATTAATCCGCCATCATTGGAGGAAGTATTCTTATCAATAGTCAATGATGAAAACAGTTCGAGGGATAACGAAAGGAAATGAAGTCAATGAATGACTTTATCATTGGATACAGTATCATATTACTAGTATACAGGAACATTGTTGCAGCTATTGATAAGATGTTTTTAATTTGGCAGATAGCTTTTCCAGTTGTTTATATATTTGTTGCAGGGTACGCGTATTCTGCGTTAATAGGAGATCAAGGCATCACAATAGGTTCGCTAACTATAACGTATGTTTCATTTTTGACTGCGGGTATGATAGGATTTAATGTAATGAATGGGAGTACAATAGCTGGAGCTATCATCTGGAATGATAAGAGAAACGGCATGTTTCAGCAAATACTGGTCATGCCATTTAATAAAATTCAATATGTAATTGCCAATCTTATAACACTCATTCTAATTGGATTGGGTAGTGCTGCAGTTATTATGATAATTGGTTTTCCAACTATATTCCAAGACATCAACATCACATTGTGGAGTATTCCATATACCGTATATGCATTGGTAGCGGGTTCAATATTCTTTGGTTCTTTCACTATAATTTTATCTACTAGGATGAAGAGTAGTGAAGGCTATAATGTAATTAGTAATGGTCTATTTCTATTCTTTGCTTTTGTTAGTTCAGCGTTTTATCCTACAGAAGGTTTACCTCAACCCTTGTCAGCCGCTTTCTACGTCAATCCGTTAACTTATATAGTAGATATTACCAGAGCGGGAATATTCGCACAAGTAAGTATGTTTACCAATATTGAAGTGGTAATACTTGGTTTGCTCTCATCTGCGGTATTTTTAATCGCTACGAGATCAATGATCAAAATGGAAGCCTAGATCTTGGCTAGATACGCTGCGCCTAGTGATTTGAACTTGCAACATTCTCTGAAAGCGGCTAATACGTATCTGCGCTATCGATGCAATAATAAATTTGGAAGTAGTGACCCTGTTATGAATTATGTAGAAAGCAGCTGTCAGGCAGTTGAAAGTAAAGAAGGAAGGAGTGAATCGTCTACGCATATACATATAGCACACTGCTGATGGCGCGTAGCAAGAATGATCTCACCTTTATGGCCATAATAGCTGTTCCAACTAATTCAATTGCAACTGGTGTAACAACAAATGAGTTTGACAGTTTGGATGAAACTGAACGATGTAAAGTAGAATAGATGAATGACTTTTTTGAGTTGTTGAAGAAATATTCAAATGATCTTTTCTTTAAAGCGTTCAAGCCTGCCTAAACACCAAGTCAGGTAAGTAAGGCGACGACTCATGTATTGCCGACATGACGAAAACTAAATTGTTTTTCTTGCTCAATTAGACAGAAGTAATATCCAAACTGTTATAACGGGTATTTGGTTTTTTCTATTTGGTTCTGCGTTAATGGTAATTGAGATAGGTCAAGTAGTACAGGATTTCACGGTTATAATGATAATTGCGTCTGTTATGGCCTTGATCTCATATAAACTCAAGCAGCCAATGGTTATAGGTTTCATCATTGCTGGGATGATTATTGGTCCGTATACACCACCTTTTAGTCTAATAACTAGTACTGAGGTACTAAACCTGTTCGCAGAGATAGGAGTAATATTGGTCCTTTTTGTTGTGGGAATGGAATTTCCTATTGCGAAGCTGCGCAAAATTGGAAAAAGAGCCTTTATTATTGCATCATCGGAGGCATTTGGTACTTTTGTTATTGGTTTTGTGGTAGGTCATTCAGTATTGCAATATCAGCTGTTCGATAGTCTGTTCTTGGCTCTAGCGATCTCAGTCACAAGTACCGTAATCGTTATGAGAATCCTAGAAGAATTGAACATGATACAAGATGAGGCGACTACACTTATCCTTGGAGTGGCAGTTATTGAAGATATCATAATTATATCTATGCTTGCAATCCTGCAGTCGGTAGCCTCCTCACCACTTGGAGATGTATCGATCTTTGAGATAGCCACGTCAATTGGACTGGTACTAGCATTCATTGGGGGAGTCCTGTTTATTGGTTCTAAGGTAGTACCTCGATTCATTAACTACGTAGGAAGTACGAATCAACATGATATACTAGTAGTAGCTATGCTAGGAGTAACTTTTGGTATATGCTTTATTGCCTTTGAAGTGGGCATCTCTGTGGCTGCAGGGGCATTTTTTGCTGGCGTGTTGATTGCAGAATCAAAGGTACACTCAGTTACAAAAGTGCTGGCTACTCCTATTAGGGATATGTTCGCTGCACTATTTTTCGTTTCAGTTGGAGCTTTAATGAATATCACGTTGCTACCTGCATTCATAGTACCTGCGTTGATCTTGATTGGAATCTCCATATCTGCAAAATTCTTTACAGTATTTCTTGCGTCAAGATCTCAAGGCCTTAGCATTGTTACTTCTTTAAGAACTGGTTTTGGCCTATCTTCTTCTGGAGGTGAGCTAGCTCTTGTTGCAGCAAAAGGAGGTTCTGACGTGGGAGTAACAAGTTCATTTCTGCTACCTATGGTTGGTACTATGACTGTAATAACAACATTTATGACGCCATATATCATAAAATTTGGCTGGCGGGTAGCTGAGGTATTCAAAAAAGAAACGTTAGGAGAAGAATATGTAGGAAGCGATAAGACCGATGAATAGACAGTAGCTCAATCCTGTGGCGGTTTGGTTCTCTTTGCTTACGGCAGTACTTTCATCTTCTGTTTCAGCTTCAATACTTTCCAACGTTTCACCTCTGCCGTGAAGTTGTTCCAGACATATTGTGAAACCAACATGTGCACAATCATCTGCCTTGCAATACTGACATATCGGTACTCCATCTTTTGTATCAACGTGCACTTCTGCTTGTACTGAGCTATCCCATAACACTGTACACTTATCATTCTGAAAGTCCTTGACTACAAATGGATTTTCGATAGTAGACTTCTTATGGGCAGAGTTCAGCCAATGAATAAATGCCATCGTACCCTCATCTAACGTGTTAGATCTAATCCTGAAAGCTTTTTCTAATGATTCATTTGCCGTCGGTAAATTTTTTCTCTCTTGCTGATTTCCATGACTTCGATGATAACCTGAATCTTGATCAGCCTCATCGTCTTCAGAAGACTCGTCTTTTTTATTTGACATGTCTTAATTACTGGTTCCTTTATCCTTGGCATACTACCATCTACCTCGAAATATATGAATCTTGTGCCTAATTTTATGAATCTAAACATGACTTCCTGAGGTTTTT
>DASSCH010000085.1:0-6357 GCA_035697905.1 Nitrososphaeraceae archaeon | reverse complement strand
CCAGGCAGAATTAGATATAAGCGAATTTTCGAAGCTAAAACATCGGAAAGCTCCTGATTTGCAGTAACAACAAATGGCCTCAGGGCACCTCGAAAGAGCTCGGCTCTTGCTTTGATTAATCCTGAAATTTTCTCACCTTTTGGCCAATCTGGTCCCACTATTACCACGTTACCTGCTGACTCTTTAAATTTAATAGGCTCTTCTAAGGCGCCGTCAGGTGCAAGTGTAGTAACTGTGTGTTTCGTTACCAAAGCAGGGATATAAATAAACCTGTCGATTAGTGACTCCCAATCCTGTTTTGAAAGTTCGAGTAAGGATTTTGAATAATCGAGTTGTCCAGTGAAATGGATCAAACCATTGATAGGCCCTAAACTATTTCTGATTCGGTTCAAACAATCAATCAAATCCCTCTCAATTAAAAGATTCGCTCGATAATGTGGGTATTCAGACAACTGTTCTATTTTTTCTGGGGAGACGATTATTATTTTCCTTTGTCCATCATCTACCAATAATTGACACAGAGCCTTAATTCTCGATAGATCAAATGAATCAGTGGTGCTTGTGCTTATTACTACAGTTCCCACGTTATGGTTGCGATCTGTTCCTTGTACAGCTGTAGAGATCGCCGGCTTGACGGTATAGAATACTCGATCATTGGGTACTACTCGACCGTTCAAAAGTCTACTCGTGTTGTCTGAAGACAGCGTTAAAACCATCTCAGCTACGTCTTCTTGGGCCAGAAATTCACCATCAACGATCATTTTTTTAGTATTCTCTTGAATTTTTTCAGCGATATTGTATAGCTTATTAATAAGCTCTGAAATGTCGCGTTCTAGGTCATCTTGGTTCGAATTGATATCAACTTTTGATTTTATTATTTCCTTAGCTATTTCTTTTCCTCTAGCCGCGATCTCAGACGTACTGGCACCTAAGTGAGGCAGAATTTTTGACAGGACCTGTTCTATCACACTAGATCTCATATTCTTGAAACCTCCGATCCTTAAGAATTCAGCAGCAGCTTTTGGATAAACTGTTTTATATATTCTGTCTGAATGGACTGGACCAGGATTGGTTGCAAGAGATTTAATTCCACGTCCTGTCAGTTCCCATGCTAACGCTTCAGCAAGCCTGTTTTTGGCTCCTTGCGCAGCAGTATATGGTGTCCTGAATCTATAAGGTCGCTGTTCGAATTTGCTTTCCTCGGTGAAAAAGGTACTAATGGTAATTATCTTGCCATTCTTCGACAACAATCCAAGGCCATGCATTGAGGTAAGGAATGTTCCAGTTAGGTGAATCGCGACGCATTCCTTGAATTCTCCGTAGTCTGCATTAGTGAACGCCTTAACAGGACCTGACACGCCAGCATTGTTTACAATAATATCTAGAGTTCTTGAAGAACCCTTGATCGAGTTATACATGTTGATCAAAGATTGCTCATCAGATACATCCACGCCAGGAAATGAAATTACGTCTGCAGAAGATCCGACTGATGACATAGTCTTCAATAGTATCTCTTTAGTATCGTCAAGTGGTTTTTGTCTCCGTCCCATGATAACAATGCTTGCGCCATTTTCGGCAAATTTTGTAGCTATTGCTTGACCTATTCCTGTTCCACTTCCAGTTATTAAAACGGTTTTGCCCGCAAAGGGCAAATTAAGTTTAACCGTACTGGTCACATCAGTAGGGATTGGAAACTCATATTTAAATCAATTTTACATCCCGAATTTGCAAGTATTCTGCTATTCAGTACAACAGTTATGAAGGAAGGCTGTCTTCATATACCAAATTCAGCAATTTAACAATTTGTATAATACCCTTTTGCGGCTCCTTGGCGAGCGCAATCAGAAATTGAAATGCATATAACAATATCTATTTCAGTGTTGTATATCCATGAATGGTATCTAGGTTTTTTGATCTTACAGTGAAGTACGTTCTATGCCCGCCACCAGTCTATACCTATAAAGTATACCAGTCCTTTCTTTAGCCTAGGGCAGGCAAGTATGAACTGTTTCTTCACTGTAGTGGCCAACCTTCCGCTCAGAACTATTGAGGTGGCAGTAATATTTGTTGTTGGGACATACACTGAAATCAAAAATGGCGCATGATCAATTCCTGGTCCTCGTTCGTATACAGCAAAGTCGCAGCCAAACTTTATGCCGGGAGAAACAATATAGCCCTTGTCTTTTAAGACCTTGAATACAAGGTACTTTGCATCAAAATTATCATATTGCTTCCTGCACAAAGTTTTTATTCTCCTAACTGAAATTGACTTTCCGAATTTCGAAAGGATAGATAGCTCTTCTCTTTCTACAAGATAACACCCTTCTATTAAGTCAAGCACTATTGGGACGTCAAAACCAATTCCCTTTGGCTTCGAAATTCCAATTGGTTTACCGTAGTAGCCATTGCCAAATAGGGTGCGGGATTCTTCTATACTCCAGACAATTATCCTATTTTCGATCAGATGTCCTAAAACTGGTTTATCCATTACATACTCAAAGCAAGGATTGTTAACGAATCGGACGCTTCCTGACACTTGTCAGCCATACCTTCTATCCCTTCAATTGCGTCCTTTAAAAGAAGTAGGTCTTTTGTAACCGATATTTCATTCATAGCCTTTATTATTAGACTTCTGTGTCGATCATCTACCAATCTTTCCAACTTTTGAACCTCCTGAGCCAGTTCAATTGTACTTGAAGGATTAATACTTAGGGCTCTTGCCATCTCATTAAGTTTGAATGTAGCATCAACTACCATACTAATCAACTCATTGATATCTTCGGCAAATCTTCCAATCATAATTATGTCAACTTTCATGTTCGCAAGCCTAAAAGCCACACCACTTATGTAACCCGCAATATCGTCCATAAGGTACGCTGTCCTCAGTACGTCCTCTCTATACACCATTAGGCTTCCTATCTCCGCGACTTCCCTGGTCACGCGCCTTCTAAGATTGTCCACCTCCTCCTCTGCAATTCTCATTCTATCCAAAGCGGGCTGTATATCATGAGTCAGGCCGTGAGTGATACTTTTTCCTAATGAAGAAAGTTCTCTTGCAGAGTTCAAGATTTTCCCAATTTCATCATGAAGTATAGCAAGGGTCTTCCGTTTAGCTTGAACTTCCAATTCCCCGCTATACATTAAGAAACAAACACGATTCGCTGGCTATTATTTCTTTTGACATTCGCGATAAACTATTGGAATAGCAGGATCGGCCAACATTTGATATGGGTTCACCCCTTATCATGCCTCTTAAGCCATTGAATCAAATGGAACGGAGATTGATTCACGAATTTCAATTAAATCTCTAAGGATAGCACTGGCAGTTTCTAGACCACCCGCGCCTCTCCCCACTATTGTTTTCTCTCCAGAATATTCTGAAGAAAATGTCATAGCATTTAGAGTTCCAGTGACGCAGATTGGATCATCTCGTTGGATTTCTAAGGGCATTACACTAAGTTCATCATTATCGCAGTATGCTATTAGTCTGATAGCCTTGCCACTCTCATGTGCTTTCTTGATCAAGTCCAAATCCACCTCCGATATCCCTCGTCTTGAAACATCTGCGATACTGACCTTCCTTGACATAATCCAATTAGCCATAATTACAAGTTTGGCAGCAGCATCATATCCTTCAATATCGAGCCTTGGCGCCGCCTCAGCATATCCTTTATGTTTAGCATCGACTAACGCTTGTTGAAATGTGAGTCCTTCTTCCTCCATTTTACTGAGAATGTAGTTGGTTGTCCCATTGAGGATACCTCTGAATGATAGAATCCGGTCTCCTCTCAGGCATTTTTTAGCAAATTCCAAGATTGGAGTCCCCCCTCCAACGGTACCGCTAAAAGCAAATCTAACGTTGTTATAATTTGACAACTCTAACAAAGATGAAAAAGCCAGAGCCAGGGGCCCCTTATTTACCGTGATTACGTGTTTCTTAGTTTTCATCGCAGATACAATATGAGAAATCCCGGGCTCGCCAGTCTCAAGATTTGTAGGGGTGACCTCTACCATAACTTCGGCCTCTGTATTTTCTATAAACTCAAAGGTATTGGGACAGACTTTGATGTGGCCGTGATAAGCCGACACAGATTTTTTCATACGTTTTGCTTCTAACAGCCTGCCTAGATCCAACCCCTCTGGAGATACAGCCATACCATTGCTGTCAACACAAGCTACCACTTTTGGATTCAAACCAAACGTGTTATAAAGCTCAGCTGATTTTGAAAGAAGTATCTTGACAAAGCTTTGGCCCACCACTCCAAATCCAATAATTATGATACGCAATTCATGTTCTGATGTAATTCTCCAATTAATATACGTAAAATTTTTCTTGGCTAGGACAAACCCTTTATTGCTTTCTTAAAAGGAATTAGAACGATCAAGATATAATTTGCTAGAAAACCTGTTTTTGACATTTGGTATCGGAGTAGCCGCAGGCATCGTGGGTTCAATGCTCGGATTGGGAGGAGGTATCGTGATATCCCCAATTCTAACGCTTTCAGGCCTCTTACCCTCGCAGGTCGCCTCGACGAGCTTATTAGCAGTAGCATCAACTGGAGCCTCGTCAACGGTGTCTTATTCGATTAAGAAAAAAATTAGATATAGCATCGGAATTAAGGTTGCAGCTTTCGCAGTTCCTTTTTCAGTGATCGGTGCCTTTATTTCTTCTACTCTAGATCCCGATGAATTCAAGTTGTATTTTGCCATTTTATTAATAACAATGAGTTTATATCTATTATTCAGAAAGTCACGAAGGGAAGACCGGCCCGGTTTCGTGAATAGGGGAAAATTATTTTCGAATGGCTTGCTATACGTTGGGTCTTCAGCTGCTGGTTTAATTTCAAGTCTTTTTGGAATAGGAGGCGGGATCATTTTTGTTCCACTATTGTTTGCAGTTAAAAAACTATCAATGCAGCAGTCAGTAGCCACATCGCAGCTATCTATATTGATAACCTCAATTGTGGGTATTTTGACTCATTCACTTCTATTTGAGCAGGATTATATGTTCGCTGGGACAATAGCCTTGGGAGCGCTAATTGGTGCGCAGATTGGTTCATTTATCGCTGTCAAAATCAGTGAGAGATTGTTGACAATCCTATTCTCCTTTTCTCTCATAATCATATCAGTCCAACTCATCTTGGGCTATTTACAATAGTACAATCATTTTCTGATGTCCTTAACCCAACTACCAAGTAATGATGGTATTCTTTGTAGGGTTCTCATGCTACTCCAACTAGATTCTAGCTCCTTCTCTAGTTCAGCTTTTTCCCTTATATGCTGAACAGAGGCAAGGTGGGCAAAAATCTGTTCAAGGGAGCTTATACGTATCGAACATATATTACATTTATTCGCGCTAGAAAATGAATTCAACGTACAATAAGTACTAAGGGTTGCTCAATATATTGTCTTTGACATTCATGTTTGCTTAAAGTCGTTATATCTACTTGCGCAGTATCGTTAGCAAGAACTAGCTGTAATGGTGGCGGTTAAACCCTTAGAGTTAGTGTGCAATTCAAGTAGAGCTATTACCTCTTTGCTTCGGTACCCCTTAGAGGCTTTATAGGTGGAGGCAGCTTCTCGAGTTTATGCGATGGATTAGCTAAATAATGTCTGGAAGCTCCTTCTCCGGTTAGTACAATATTACAGTTTAGACACTTGTATCGAATAGCCAACGTAGCTCAACAGTTTAATTATACATACATGGCTAAAAAGTATGTGGAAAAGCCGTCTTAGCGGAGCTTGATTACTTCTCTGTTATCAGGTACTGAGGTTCTCAAATGATACTTATTATGGATCGAGCTAGCTATATTTTCTGATTTTGATTTTTCACCGTGGTTAACTATTACCCTCTTTGGTTTAACTCGATATACAAAGTTCATTATTTGATTATAATCGCTATGTCCACTAAAACCATCTATCTTCTGAGTGTCACACCTTACCGGAACGACCTTTACCTTCCCGTTTTTGTCCATCATCCCAATTTCATTCATGATTCCATCCATTACACGCCTCCCCAGCGTTCCATTTATCTGATACGAAACAAAGATTATCTTGTTTCCTCGTACAGGCGCAATCGACTTAAAATATTCTACAGATGGTCCACCTTCGAGCATTCCTGATGTCGCCATAATAATAGAGGGGTTTCGATCTTGTAAAATCTCGTCCCGTTTTCCAGGTCCATTTACGAGTGTAAAATACTCGGACTGAAATGGGTTCACGCCAGAAGAAACAGACTTCCTCACATTGAATCCAAGATAGTGGGCATACGACATATGGATAGCGCTAGCCTCCGAGATCATTCCTTCAATATAGATAGGGCATTCGACCAAATTTCTTTCTCGCATTTCTTTATCC
>DASSCH010000084.1:0-3319 GCA_035697905.1 Nitrososphaeraceae archaeon | reverse complement strand
TCATATTAGCCCTTTATCCACTATATGCCTTTTTAATCTAGCCTATTTAGAATATTCACCATTACGAAGCTTATCATTGGTGACTCCCAAGCACCTGGATTAGCCACATACACGGAGCCTAATAGTCGGTGCTACAGAGAGTCGATATGAAACTTTGACATGCATCCGGTGCATTCATAAATTTCATCGCCTACTTGGCCACTTACATTAAACCTTACAATAGTTGTGCACTTAGGACATCTTCCCTCAACAGTCCTAGTCTTCCGTATAGGTTTGTTCCTTGACTTTCTCCGACTACCCAATTTGTAGAAGTAGGGATAAACTTATTTATAAATTTGGCCAAAGGTTAACCAGTCCAGGTCGAAATAATCTAGCCATACCCTATCTAAGCGATCTGATGTCTCTTCTTTCTGCGTAATGTAATGATCCCTAAGACCAAAAAACCAATGCCGATAGCTAAGATCAAAAAATCTGCAGGTATCAAAAGTGACCAGGCCTCGTTAACCATCCCAGCATAAAGAAACAATACGGATAAGAAAATTAGAGCTACGCCCGTAATTGTTTCACCATTTACCTCCATGACGATGATTAAGTAACCTTCGGACTTATATACAAATCCTTCATCGTATCAATTAGCGTTATGCAATTTATTATGACAATATAGGATGTAAGCACCACCCAAGCTGAGACAACTAGTTCATGTATAGATAAGACATGACATTCCTTGTGAATTCCTTAGTAGTAAGAGTACCACCCAGATCCCTCGTCTTCTTATTTTCAGTTAACATTCGCAAGATTGCATTCTCTATCCGATCCCCCTCTAGCACTGCTTGCTTGTCATCATGTTCAGTTCCCAACCACTGAAGCATCAACCTAGCCGAAAGCAAGATGGAAGTAGGATTCGAAATATTCTTACCTTGGATATCAAAAGCTGCTCCGTGAACAGGTTCAAATACTCCAAACTTGTTACCTATATTTGCTGCCGGTCCCATGCCCAGCCCTCCAACTAATTGTGCAGCCTCGTCGGATAGAATGTCGCCAAAGAGGTTTGACGTCACAATTACATCAAAATTTTGAGGATTTCGAATAAGATTCATTGCACATGCATCGACATACATCTCTTCGAACTGAATATCAATATTTAGTGATGCGATTTCAGAGCATACTTTCCTGAACATTCCATCGCTTTTCTTCAACACATTAGCCTTGTGAATTAAGCTGACCTTTTTCAGTCTATTTCTTAATTTGGCCAGTTTGAATCCGTACCGAGTTATCCTTTCAATGGCTTTCCTGCTGGTCCGCCTGAGTGAAATGACGGTTTCCTCATCCGACCAAAATTCCCACCCAAGGTAAAGGTCTTCAGTATTCTCCCTCACTACTACAAGATCTATATTATCGTGTAGTGAATTCGTATTGGGGTATGCCCGTAAGGGTCTGATATTCGCATACAGGTCGAAAAGCTGTCGAATTACAAGTATTACATCGGCGGCACTTTCTCCCACAGGTCCTTTCAAACATGCATCTGATTTGCGGATAGCGGATAGCGTGAATTCTGGTAAAGCCTTACTGAACCTTGAAAGGGCACCATCCCCCGCTTCTACAGGAACTAAAGTAAATTTCACCGACGAATTATCATTTATTGCGTTCAAGATACTCGTCGCCGAGTCGATTAACTCTGGTCCTATTCCATCGCCCCTGAGCATTGCTATATTATATCGAGTCGTTTTACAGCACCTTTACTAAGAGGTCACTAGTTTCCCTTCCACGAATGTATTTGAGGTATTGAATCCTCTTAATAAGGTATCAAAAGATCTATTTTTCAACTTTGCCGATTTGATCCGTATCGATATGATTTAAGCTACTCCCCTAGGCAATGCAGAAACACCTGTACGTGCCAGGTGAACAATCCCCAAATCGGATACTAGCTTCCTAAATGCGTCGATCTTGCTCGGGGTGCCTGTGATCTCAACAGTTAGTGTAAATTTGTCTATATCTAATATTTTCCCACGAAAAACGGAAGCAAGGTTAGTTATTTCTACCCTGGAGTTCGGATCCTTAGCATTCATTTTTATGAGAGCTAATTCCCTGTAGACGGTGTTAGCTCTATCCAAAACTCGTACTTCGACTACATCAATGAGTTTTCGAAGTTGCTTCACAAGTTGATCCAACGTACGATCATCACTTCTAGTGGTTATGGTCATCCTCGAAAGGTCGGCCGACTCACTGTAACCCACAGTAATACTTTCTATGTTGAAATTTCTGGCCCTAAATAAATTAGTGACTCTAAAGAGGACTCCTGGCTTATCCTCGACTAAGGCAGATAAAATGTAAACTTCATCGGAAGTCTTTTTTTCAGGGAGTAGCCCGTTTTGATTCATCTATCTTTTACTACCTCAGGAACCAACAATCATATCCTTTAGCCCTGTTCCAGGTGCAACAAAAGGATAAACATCTTCCTCGGGGTCAATTGGAATGTCTATTATGGTAGCCACGTTGCTCTTAAGTGCTGTCCTAATTGCATTTTCTAATTCCGAAAGTGACTGTACCCTTATCCCCTGAGCACCATATGCATCTGCAATTTTGGTGTAGTCCGGGCAATTATGGAGATGAACTCCCTCGTACCTTCTGTTATAGAATGTTCTCTGCCATTGAGCTACCATCCCAAGCATGTAATTGTTCAGCAAAATAACTATGACTGGAAGATTTTCTAATACAGAAACGGCAAGAGAATTTTCACTCATATTAAACGATCCGTCACCAGCAATATCGACGACAGGAACATTCTGTCGTGCAGCCTTGGCTCCAATTGCGGCAGGAAACCCAAAACCCATCGTCCCAAGTCCAGTGGAACTGAAGAAGGTTCCCGGGGATATAACATCAAAATGAAGCGACGTCCACATCTGACACTGTCCAACTTCAGTTGTAACGATGGCGTTATTGGGAAGTACCTCTCTCAATTTCTTGAGAACCTTCCTGGCAGTAAGATCTCTAGGGTAATCCTTGATGCTCTCAGTATAGTAATCTATAAGCTCCTTCCTTCTCTTTAGCCATGGGTTTTCCTCATTACGATTGACTATTTTTTTATTCAATATCTTAATCATAGTTTTCATCGATGATTTTACATCTCCAACAATGGCAACATCAACCGATTTATTCTTGCCAATTTCGGCAGGATCGATATCCATATGAATTATATTCATGCCTTTACCAAACTCGTCAAACCTTCCAACTGACCTGTCAGAAAATCTTGCGCCAATTGCCAGGATACAATCCGCTTCTATAATGATTTTATTAGCTTCAGCATGCCCGTGCATTCCTA
>DASSCH010000083.1:0-4007 GCA_035697905.1 Nitrososphaeraceae archaeon | reverse complement strand
TAATCCATTTTTTATTCGCAGGGATAATGTACCAAGGTGCGCTTAAAGTGCTACATTTATTGATGATATCTTGATATGCAGCGGCATAACTATTCCAGAATTTTCGATCTTTGATATCTTCTTCAGAGACCTTCCATTGTTTTGAGGGATCAGTCATTCTTTCCTGGAGTCTTTTTCTTTGCTCCTCCCTACTGATATGTAAAAAGAATTTGATGATTTTTGTGCTATTGTCTGAGAGACACCTTTCGAATGCATTGATATGTTCATATCTTTGGGACCAAATTGATTTATGAATTGTTTCATGAACTCTTGGTTGTATAATATCTTCGTAATGCGAACGATTGAAAACAACTATTTCTCCCTTTGCAGGGGCTCTCTTGTGAATACGCCAGAGAAAATCGTGTGATAAATCTTCTGCCGTTGGTTCTTTGAAAGCCTTCACTGTACAGCTTTGTGGGTTGAATGCACTAATAACATGTCTTATTGTACTATCTTTTCCAGAAGTGTCAATACCCTGAAAGACAATCAGTAAGGCCTTTTCTCTCTCTGCATACAATCGGTACTGCAAATCAGACATTCGTTTCTTGAGATTCTGCTTTAGTACATATTCAGCTTTTTTCTCGTTGATACCAAAATCGCAATCTGGATCCAATTTTTGTAGGTTTATTTTTTTACCCTCAGATACCATAAGCTTGCTGATAATATCATTAACCTTTATCTCAGAAGAGGGCATTAGCATGGCTTTTCTATACTTTATGGGTATAATTTATAGGTCACAAATATACTTTGAGGTTATTGCGAAAGCATGATTTTTTATTGGTATAGTGGCCTTGCTATATCAGAATGTACTAATTGCCGATTGACTTACAGATGGAAAGATATCCTCCAAATATGATAATTCCTTTGACACCTAATAATTGTCATCATTCAAGAAGGTGGTGTTCGAGTTGGGTATCATGAGCCTGCTTAATCAAGTCTCTTAATGGTCCTCTTCATTTCTTTAACTCTCCTTTTAGAAAGAACCATTTTTTTTCTCTTCGCCTTTCCTTTCCTCTAATAGAAAAAAGGTTTACTCCTTCTTAGAACCACCCTCAGGTTCACATACATCTTGGCGTCTTTGGTTGGCATTAGTTTGGTTGCTACCAGCACAGTGATGCCGAGCATGGTATTTGCTGAACGGATTCCACATATTCTCCATCGGAACTAATTGAAGGTCTATATCAAATTGCTTTCATACTTCCAGAAAGAGATGACGACAAGTTCTATGTAGGACAACTAACTTATACTTTTAGCGTTCCGGTAGAAGTTAGCGTTCTTCCACCGGCCGCAAACGTATCAGGGTCACAACCGGTTACGCTACCAGGATAGGCTGAAAGAGGTAGAATGTTAAATATACCATGTGATTCTGATCCAGTTAGGGCTACTGTAAGTGCCAATTATACTAATTATTTTTAAATAAAATGGAGATCTAACTGCAGTATGACTAACCAAATGTTAGATGCAGCCATTGTCCTTGGAAGCACGAGACCTGGTCGCAATGGTGAAGCGATAAGCCGGTGGATACATGAAATTGCAAAGAAACGCAGTGACGCCAATTTTGAGTTAGTTGATATAAAAGACTTTAACCTTCCATTATTAGATGAGCCAATCCCGCCTTCGAGGGGCCAATACACCAAGGAGTACACCAAGACATGGTCAGCAAAGATTGATTCCTTTGATGCATATATCTTTGTGACAGCAGAGTATAATCATGGAATCCCAGGAGCATTAAAAAATGCAATCGATTTTCTCTTCAAGGAGTGGAATAATAAAGTTGCAGGATTTGTTAGCTATGGCAGTGCAGGTGGGGTACGCGCAGTAGAACAATTACGGTTGGTTATGGCAGAGCTGAAGGTTGCAACTGTACGCTCCCAGGTCCAATTATCGCTTTTTACCGATTTCGAAAACTTCACAAAGTTCAAACCATCTTCCTTTCAAGAAAAATCAGTCAACACTATGTTGGATGAAGTTATTGCCTGGGGCGGTGCTCTGAAGACACTCAGAACAAAGGTATAGCATAGCATTCCCTATATCTTGTGATGATATAAATTAATCTGGTATATGGACATCAGAACGAATACTATCTCATACAATTTCAACGAATAGACAGAAGTCAGGGAAATAGCAATATAGCGGTACCTGCCAAGATAATATTATTATCTGCTCCGTCTATCTTCAGTGTAAAATCATAATGTTCTTTTTTAACAATTCAATGTCGCAGAATAAATCATATGTAGACATTCATAGTAGTACTGATGATCAGTATTTTCATCGAATTTAATACATTTCAATTGATTTAATAGAATCTCCTTTTTACATATCGGCAGTATCTTTGCTTTATTTGGTAGATAGTGCATGAGGCTTTCAATAATTGCAATCTGATTCCTCCTTTGACCTAAAATATCCATTTTTATACTTTGTTGCATAGTCGTTATTGTCTTGCCGACCCACAATAATGCAAAATTTAAGCTAGGACACGGTGTAATAACCTTTGCATTATTTGGACTGATATTAGTATCAGTAATCCCAATAATATTTGGAAGTTCTTTTACTAAGATTTTACAGCCAGTAGTGGGACAACCGGAAGATCCGTTTCCTGTAACTGGCAACGAAACATTGACTCCTGCCCAGAGCGCTGCTCGCGAACAGCTCTTACAACAGGAAGGCTTCTCTGTTAGTGCGATAGCAAGAAACCTAAGTGCGCCTTTAAATATTCTTTATGGGCCTGACAACACGCTCTGGATCACAGAACGGGTAGGGAAGGATATTGTAAGGATAGATCCAACCAATGGTACAAAGCTTAGCACTATGCCTATCCCTAACGCTAACCAATCTAAAGGCCAGGATGGTGTTCTAGGAATGGCATTTGACCCCGACTTTAATAATACCCATCATATTTACGTTGCCTATACCTATGAGGAAGATTCAGCTGAAGGAATACCTGAGCTCAAAACCAAAATTACTCGATTCACATACGATGTAGCTACCAATAACATTAGCGAGCCCCTAGACCTAATCAATGGTCTATCAGGAAGCGGTGATCATAACTCTGGTCGTATGACATTTGGTCCTGATGGTAAGCTTTACTACACAATAGGAGACCAAGGCAAAAATCAACTGGCATTGGCGTGTTTGAATAACCAGGCTCAGCATCTCCCAACTGCAGACCAAGTTGCTGCCAAGAATTGGACTACATATGAAGGTAAGGTGCTCCGCCTGAATCCAGATGGCTCCATCCCTGAAGACAATCCTGAGATCAACGGAGTCAAAAGCCACGTCTATACGTATGGTCACCGTAATGCTCAAGGTATAGCAGTTGGTCCTACAGGCGATATTTACGTTGCAGAGCATGGCGATAATTCTGATGACGAACTTAACCGACTAGTAGCGGGTGGTAACTATGGGTGGCCCTATGTCTCAGGCTACATTGACGACAAAGCATATCAATACTATAACTGGTCTGCTGCAGAGAACTGTAGTGAGCTAACATTTAATGATGTTGCACCTGCACCTGCTGGCGTGACTGTAATGAATGAAAGCCAATTCAATGCAACAAATTTCGTGCCTCCAATCCAAACTTTTTACACTGTAGACAAAGACTTTAATTTTACAGAGGCAGCCACCTCATGCGGAGAAATGACCTCTACCTGTTATCCAACCGTTGCACCGTCAAGCTTGCGCCTTTACACATCAGATGTTATTCCAGGATGGGAGAATAATTTACTAATGACAACATTGAAGGGAGGTAAGATCTTTAAAATAACTTTAGATGATAACGGTACAGCAGTCTCGGGTGATCCGGAGGAACTTTTCCGCTCAGAGAATCGTTACCGTGACATCGCCTTTGGCCCGGATGGAAGTACCATTTACGTAATTACTGACATGATGGGTCCAGTGCAAGCTATGAAAGAAGGTCCAATCATCCCTACTACTACTCTGTGGAGTCCCGGAGCGCTTATAGCATTCAA